>JARRJX010000380.1:0-3422 GCA_037388645.1 Chloroflexota bacterium | reverse complement strand
ATGCGGAGATCGCCCGACGATAAATCATCGGGCTATGAAGTAAAATGTCCGCTGAAGTGGACCCTTTTAGAAGGCCGCCGATAAGTCCGATCGTAGGGCAGTATATGGATCGGCATGTGATTGATCGACGGGCGGGCAATCCGGGTAGACAATCACCAATGATTTTGTGCGGGTATCTTGCGGTTCTCCTCACCCTGGCGGATAATCGCCCTGGACGAATCACACCCATGAAACGACAACACCCCTCTTTCACCATGACACCTGCTCACCTGCTGCTCGCCGTCTCCGCCTGCCTGATCGCGCTGGGCGGGCTGTGCGCCGGGCAGCCGGTCCCCGCCCGCGCCCAGGCCGACAACCCCGGCGACGAGTTCTTCGGGATCAACTTCATCAACCCCAGCGAGCCGTGGCTCACGCTGGCCCGCGAGGCTGGGGCGCGGGTGGTGCGCTGGCAGTTCAACTGGCGCGACCACGAGCCCTCGCCCGGCGTGTGGGAGTGGGAGATCAGCGACGGGCAGATCGCGGCGTGGCGCGGCGCGGGACTCGACGTGCACGCCATCCTGCACTTCCCGCCTGACTACGCGATGGCGCACCCCGGCAGCGGGCTGATGCCGGTCAACTTCGACCTGCCCTGGGACGACCCAAACAACGGCTTTGCGCAGTATTGCAACCACTTCGCCGCGCATTACCGGGGGCAGATCGCCAGCTACGAGGTGTGGAACGAGCCCGACCTCGACCAGTACTGGGAGGGTACTGCGCCGGAATATTACGCGCTGCTCAAGTCGTGCTACCAGGGGATCAAGGCCGCCGACCCCACCGTGCCGGTCTCGATGGCGGGCCTGGTGCTGGTCGCCGACCGGGGGTTCTTCCCGGAGGTGGTGCGCCTGGCGGCGAACGACCCGGAAGGCCCGGCGAACAACTACTTCTTCGACGTGGCCGCGATCCACATGTACGGCGACCCGGACCTCGCCTACAGCCTGACGAACGAGGCGCGCCGAATCCTGAGCAACTACGGCCTGGGCAACAAGCCGATCTGGATCACCGAGACGAACGTCGTGCTGCGCGGCTATGCCAGCGTGCCCGACGACGCCCACTGGGGCCGCGCCACCGAGGACGAGGCGGCCTGGTACATCCTCCAGGCGGCAACGAACGCCTACGCCGCCGGGGCGCAGCGTTTTATGGTGTTCCGGATGGCCGACGACAACATGGACGAGGCGTATGGGCTGGTGCGGAGCGACGGCACGCTGCGGCCCAGCTACGAGGCATTCAAGCTGGCCGCCACGCTGATGACGAACATCGTCGAGGCCGAGCGGCAGGTGTGGGGGAACGTGATCATCACCCGGATGAAGCGCGCGGACGGCACGCGGATCGTGACCGCCTACCAGGTCTCCGGCACGCCGCTCAACATCGAGCTTGAATCGGAGACGGACGTGGCGGTGCTGATCAACTCGGCGGGGGGGTACTCGACGATCGAGCCGGAGCAGGGCGTGTACACCATCTCGCTGCCACCGGCGCGCGACCGGGACTTCAACAACGTGGGCAATTACTCGGTCGGCGGGCCGATCCAGATCCTGGTCGAGTACGACAACGACCCGCCCAGCGTCGCCCTGCAATCCGACGAGGTGCCGGGCGTCGATGACGTGGTGGTGCTGAGCTGGCAGGGCGACGATGGGGAGTTCGGCACCGGGGTGGCCTCGTATGACGTGGAGGTCAGCCACGACGGCGGCCCCTGGGAGCCGTGGCTGAGCGAGACGGCGGAAAAGGAGGCGATCTACCAGATGCTTGAGGACGGCGAATACGCCTTCCAGGTGCGGGCAGTCGACCGCTCCGGGAACGTCGGCCCGTTCTCGACGCCGGTGACCGCCCGCCTGCGCCCGACCGGGACGCTGGCCGCCCAGGTGCTCGACCTGCGCGGCCAGCCGGTGCCCTTCGCGCGGGTTGAATTAGCCGATGGGACGCTGCACGACGCCGACGCGAGCGGCCTGATCCAGGCGGATCTCGAGCCGGGGGTGGTGGCCTTCAGGCTGGTGGACGGCTCGGCGCACGGGCAGCTCGTCCCGCCGCCGGTCGAGATCAACGAGGACCGGCAGACCGCCGTCACCTGGACGCTGCTGCCCACCTTCAACCTGCTCGGCGACGGGACGTTCAGCGGCGGGCTGGGCGATTGGGTGCCTTCGTCGCCCGCCGACGTGGGGGTGTTCGGCACTGCCGAGGGGAACGTCCTGATGCTGCGCGGCCACCGCCGACCGTGGGGTGCGCCCGCCGCCTCGCTCTCGGTGGCCGTCCCGGAGGCGATGGATGGCGGGCTGCTGGCGTTTGATTATCGCCAGCCGGAGGCCGGTGGGACGCTGCGCCTGCGGGCGGTCACAGTGGGCGAGGGGGCGGTGCTGTGGCAGTCGGAGGGGGTGGCTCCCGCCTTCACGCACGTCCAGGTCGACATGGCGCGCTTCGCCGGGCGGGAGGTGAGGCTGATCTTCGAGCTGGCCGGAACCAGAGACGCGCCGATCACGTCGGTGGAGATAGACAACGTGCTGTATGGGAACGTGCCGATCGTGGGGGCGGAGTAGGAGTTTGTGGGGGGTGTCTAGTACCCCCCTGTGAGCCTGACGGCTCATCCGTCCCCCCTTCATCTCGTACTCTGGCACACCAAAAGCAGCGGTTTGGATATGTTTCATATTATTTGTTTGAGCGGTGCGCAACCCGCAGGCTGGGTGGTCAGCCTGCGGAAGGGGGGAAGAGATAGTACGCCGCCAACAGATGTGGCAAGTTCCCTTGACGCGATTGCGCACATATTGGAAAAGCTGCCGTGAAGAATTATGGCCAGAACCAGGCAAAACAAAAGACTTAAATACCGGAGGTACTCCCGCCCTGGATTCTGATTAGTGAAACTTCATTGACTCGTCAATCAAAATGGTCAATACTGAAATTGAGTGAATCAGATGTGATCGTGTCGTGGGCCAGGAACACGAATCTCCTCTTAGTATCCTTAACATACCTTTGAACCCCCATAACTAGCCCTCGCCCTCGATCAATCTCTTGTTAGAAGAGGGAATCTTGCCCTCAACTCAAAGGCCCGCTGTACTTTCGTGAATCGATGCTGGAATGGGAGGCAGCTTATCTTCATCCTCATTTCAGGCAGCCAATCTGAAATGAGCTACAGGACAGGTTTCTTCACGTTATCACTCAAATTCCGAAAATACAGGACAGACAGTGCCGTGTCATATCACTTGCTTAGGAAGGAGACGTCCAGATGGGTTCAACGAACAAAGATGGGGCATTTATCAGGATCAAAAAGCAGCACATCGCGCTCGTGTTTGTCATTCTGCTCATTGTAGTGGGGCTGGGAGCCTGCAGGCTACTCAGCGGTGGGGACGATACCCCGACACCCACTCCTATCGAAGTGGTGGAAGAACTACTCACCGAAA
>JARRJX010000379.1:0-4730 GCA_037388645.1 Chloroflexota bacterium | reverse complement strand
CGTCAGGGGGTCGTGGTCGCCCGCTGCCAGGTGCAGCGCGTAGAGCAGCGCCCCGGCGGCCAGGAAGGCCAGGCCCTTCATCAGGCCGTGGTTAAACAGGTGGAACAGCCCGCCCTGTGCGCCGGTCGCTTCGCCCACGCTGATGGTGATCCCCAGGCCCAGCAGGATGTAGCCGACGTGGCTCAGGCTGGAGTAGGCCAGCAGGCGCTTGACCTGCCGCTGGCGCAGCGCCCTCAGGTTGCCGACCAGCATGTTCAATGTTCCAAAACCCATCAGCAGCCCGCCCCACGAGGGCGAGACTCCGGCCAGCGCGGCCAGGGCGCGCAGCATTGCGATCAGCCCGGCCTCGATCACCACCCCGGAGAGCATCGCGCTGATCCCGCTGGGGGCCTGCGAGTGGGCGTCGGGCAGCCAGGTGTGCAGCGGCACCAGCGCCGCCTTCACCCCGAACCCGATCACGAACAGCCCACCGGCAGCCAGCAGCGCGGGCGAGGCCGACGAGGCGGCCCGGACCTCACTCAGGCTCAGCGTGCCGGTCTGGGCCAGCACCAGCCCGATCCCCAGCAGCACCAGCACCGACCCGGCGGCGCTTTGCACCAGGTATTTGACGCCCGCCTCAAGCGAGCGCGGCTGCTGGTGGTAGAAGGCGACCAGCAGGTAGGAGGTGACCGCCATCGCCTCGAACCAGATCCACAGGTTGAACAGGTCGCCCGCGCAGCCCAGCCCGATCATCACCCCGACCAGCGCGACCAGCATCGCGTAGAATTTCTCCTGCCCCGCCTCGCCCTGGAGGTACGGGCCGGAGTACAGCGCGACCAGCGTGCCGAGCGCCAGCGCGACGGCGGCCAGCAGCAGGCTCACCCCGTCCAGGTGGAGCGGCACCGCCCCAAAGGGGGTCAGCGTCAATCCACCGGGCGTTAAGCCGCCAGGCGACAGGGCCTGGACGGCCATCACGAAGGGCAGCCAGGTCGCCCCCAGCGCGATCAGCCCGGCCCACTGGGCAACCCGCGTCCGTCCCAGCCGGTTGCCGACGTGCCCGGTCAGGTACACCAGGGGTGAGGCGGCCAGCGGCAGCTAATCAGGATGGCGATCAGCCCCCCGACGATGCCGACCATGTTCAGGTTGAGCTGGCCGGTCTGGGTGACTCCCAGCAGCGACGCCGCGCCCTGAACCAGGCCGGTGATCCGCCCGTTCAGCCATTCAAAGCCCAGGCCCGACCCGGCAAAATCCGCCAGCGGTCCGGCAGCCTTTGTCAGCCCCGCCAGCGCCCGCCGGATCGCCCAGATTCCTAAGCCAAGCGCGACCACGCCCAGCGCCACCCAGGTGGCCGGTGCGCCGACGACTTCGACGACCATATCGACCGTGCTCACAACGTGCAGGTGGTGGTAGGGCAGGCTGTCCGCCAGCATCCGGCCAAACGGCCCGGCGGCCAGCCAGGTGGTCAGCGTCCCCAGCGCGAGCAGCCCCAGCGGGATTCGCATCGCCGGGGCGGCGTCGTGTGCATGTCCCACGCTGTGCGCCTCGCCGTAGAAGACCATCGACACCATCCGGATCGTGTACAGCGCGGTCAGCCCGACCCCTACCAGCATCCCGATGTAAGCCCAGAGCGGGCCGCCCGCAAGGCCGCCTTCCAGCACCAGCTCCTTGCTGAAGAAGCCGTTGGTGAGCGGCAGCCCGACCAGCGCCAGATCGCCGATCACGAAAGCCGCCCGCACGATCGGCATCTGCGCCCCTAACCCGCCCATCCGGCGCATGTCGCGCGTGCCCACCGCGTGGATCACCGCGCCCGCCCCCAGGAAGAGCAGCGCCTTGAACACCGAGTGGCTGAGCAGGTGGAATTGGCTGGCAAAGATCGCCCCGCAGCCGATGGCGTACACCATGTAGCCGAGCTGGCTGATCGTCGAGTAGGCCAGCACCCGCTTGAGGTCGCTCGCGGTCAGCGCCATGCAGGCGGCCAGCAGCGCCGAGAGCAGGCCGACGCTCACCACGGCGGTCGTCCAGCCGGGCACCGCCTCGAAGGCCGGGTAAAACCGGGCCAGCAGGTACACCCCGGCGTTAACCATCGTCGCGGCGTGGATCAGGGCGCTGATCGGCGTGGGCGCTTCCATCGCGTCGGGCAGCCAGGTCTGGAAAGGCACCTGGGCCGATTTAGCAGCGGCGGCGGCCAGGAAGCCAAACGCGATCCAGATCAATACCGGCGGTGGCATCGAGTGCGCCTCGGCCAGCAGCGTGCCGATCTGGTAGCTGCCCAGCGCCGCGTAGACCGCCAGCGCACCGGCCAGCAGCCCCGCCCCACCCAGTTGGGTGACGATCAACGCCTTGACCCCGCCCGCGACCGCTTTCGGGTCGTCGTTGTGGAACGAGATCAGGGCGTAGGAGCAGAAGGCGGTGATCTCCCAGAAGAGGAACATCAGCAGCAGGCTCCCGGCGAGCACCAGGCCCGCCATCGCTCCCACGAACAGCAGCACCAGGGCGTAATAACGCGCCAGCCCTTCTTCGCCGCGCATGTAGTCGATCGAGAAGACGACGGTCAGGCTCCCGATCACCGTGGCGACGACCGCCAGGAAGATGCCCAGCCCGTCCGCCACCAGCGTGAAGTCGCCGAAGGTGGGGCCGAGCGCCACGCGCAGCACCACCCCGTCGGCGGCGAAGGGGATCAGCGCCAGCGCGGCCAGCCCCGCCGCCGCCGAAAAGACGACGGCCAGGCTCTGCCCCACCACAGAGCGCCTCTCGCCCACCGCCCAGACCACCAGCGCGCCCAGCCAGGGCAGGCCAATCGTCAGAAGTACCAGCCAGGTTGCCATGCTCATCCTCGCAGTTGTGAAAGGTCGCCGACGTCCAGCGTGCCAAGCTGCCGCCTGACCTGCACGGCCAGCGCCAGCCCGATCACGGCCACGACCGTGTCGGCCACGATCACCGTCACCGCCAGGCTCTGGCTCAGCTGAACCTGCCCGCTCACGCTCCCGGCAGCGACCAGCCCCAGCACGGCGGCCTTGACCATAATTTGCAGCGCGACGACCAGCTTGATCAGGTTGCGGGTGATCAGCAGGCAGTACAGCCCCACCCCCAGCAGCCCGACCACGCCGATCGTGCCGATGTTTGCCGTTGAGAAGCTCATACCAGCTCCCTCTCTCTCTCCACGACCCGCTTTTGCAGCGCCGCCAGCTCGTCCTCGCGCCGGGCGATCACCTCCTGGGCGACCGATTGATCCAGCGGGGCTTTGGTCTCGGCCAGCAGCCCCAGCAGGCCCAGCACCCCGGCGAAGATCAGCACGATCTGCACCAGCACGTCCAGCCCGCGCTTGCCCCACAGCACGGCGGCGAAGGTAGACTCCTGGGCCGGGACCTCAGCGGCAGATTGCGGCAGTGCCGACCAGCCCAGCAGGCCGACGGCGGCGATCACCAGCGCCCAGGCCAGCGGTTTGGGCACGAGCGGCGGCGGGAAAGACAAATCCTCGCCCGCAATGTTGATCGCAAACACGAACAGCACCGTGACCAGCCCGGCTCCTACGCTCAGCTCGATCACGGCGACGGTGTATGCGCCCATCATGTAGAACACGATTGAGAGCGCCGCGCTGACCCCGGCCAGCCATAAGGCCGAGGTGAGCAGCCGCTCCGCTCGGATCGCCTGGATGGCGCAGACCAGCGCCAGGGCGATCAACAAGGCATACAGCAGCATCACAACCTCCTGTAAAAACGGCCCGCTCGCCGCTCTCGTGTGACCGGCAGAGAACGCCGGGGACGCCCTCTGCCGGTCGATTGTGGCCGATGCCGATTCCCTGCCTGCCTTGTCCAGCTCCCCGGTAGATGCTGACAGGTACGAAAGCCCATGCCTAGCCCCGTAAGAAATCGTCCATCGAGGAAACGTATAGGTTTATTCGCGCCGCCGGGTCGTCCGGGTCGGCGTCCAGGAAGCGCGTGTCGCCCTGGCCGCCGGTCGGCACCGGGGCGGCGTCCCGCTCAGGCTCTGCGCCCGTTGAGCCGAAAAAATCGCCGTCGCCCGGCAGGTCGAAGCAGCCGTCATAGTGGCAGCCATCCTGCATGATCGCCCCCCGCAGGCGGGCGGTCTGGGCGAGCTGATCGGCGGTCAGGTGGCGGGCCTTCCGCAGGTTGGCCTTGAACAGGTCAGCCCCCCGCAGGTCCGCCGTCAGGTGGCGGGCCTTCCGCAGGTTGGCCTTGAACAGGTCGGCCCCCCGCAGGTCGGCCTGGCTGAAGTCGGCCTGGGACAGGTTGGCCCTGGCGAGGCGCGCGCTGCCCAGGTTCGCCAGGCTCAGGTTGGCCCAGCGCAGGTCGGCCTGGCGCAGGTCAACCCCTGAGAGGTTGGCCCGGAACAGGTCAGCATTTTGCAGATGGACGTAGCCCAGGTTAATCCCGGCCAGCGCGCCACTTTCCAGCCAGCCGCGCGCTCGCAGCTCTTCAACGGCGTCCACGACGACCAGGTTGTCCGGGCTGCGCAGCTTTTCGATAAGCTGGGGCAGGGTCCTCATCGCTGGCTGCCTCCTCCCTGTGGGCTGAGGCAGGAGCGCGGCGTACCACGCTCCTGCCTGGTCGAGATTCTCACGCTCGGTTGAGCGCCTCACATCCATACTCTAGGGGGAGGGGGTGATAAACCCGGTTTTATTGAGGTGACAATCCGGTGACATCCGCCGGGGCAGCCGCCTCGCCACCCGCCGGGCCATGATGGGTGACGAGGGTGACGCGGTTTCTGGTAACTTCCTCTAATAACAAAAA
>JARRJX010000378.1:0-6761 GCA_037388645.1 Chloroflexota bacterium | reverse complement strand
GCTGGTTGAATGCGGAATTGTAATCGTGGCGGAAGTCGACGTATTGGATGGCAATGAGTTCCGGTGGGAGACTCACTTCACGATACATAACCGGGAACACGCGCCCGCGTTTGTGCTGTAGCGCGTAGAGCAGTTCATTCCGCACCCAGTCCGATTCCATCGAGTCGGGTGAGAGGATCACCACGTAGGCGTAGCAGTCGTCGATACCACGTTGGATTTCGCGGTTCCAGATCTCGCCCCCGGTGATGCCGCTGACGTCGATCCAGATCGGGTGTTCGGCGTCGTAGAGATCGTTGGCGAGCCGGTAGGCGAATCCCTGGTCGGGCTCGATGCGCCGGTAGCTGATAAATACATGGCGAGGCGATTGCTGAGCAGTCATAAGCACATCCCCCTGGTACGTGTGTCCCATCCTATAGCCATTATAGCATCGGTCAACCCCCTGCTATAGTTGAGATTAATCGGTCAGGATGGCCCTCTGTCTTTTGCCTTTGACCCTGATCCGCGTTACTGTCGGGCCATCACACACCACGAGGACAATCGATGGCCGACGAGCACATACCCGACATCTGCGATTACGAAGGCTCGACCTACGAGACCGATTTCTGGGAGGGGCAGGGCCGCGATTACGAGGATCGCGTCGAGCGGGTGGCGATCCGCCGCCTGATGCCCGCCAGCGGCGGGCGGCTGCTTGAATTAGGGGCCGCCTATGGCCGCCTGACTTCCCTCTGGGCCGGGTACGAGCAGGTCGTGCTGCTCGACTATTCCCACTCACAGCTAGGGACGGCCCGTGCCCGCTACGGGGACGAGGCCCGGCTTGTTCGACGCCGCCACCATGATCCGCGTCATCCACCACCTGGCCGACGCTCCCCTGGGGCTGGCGCAGGTGCGGGAGAGCTTGCAGCCGGGGGCGGCTTTCATCCTGGAGTACGCCAACAAGCAGAACCTGAAGGCGATTGCCCGCTGGCTGCTGCGCCGCCAGGACTGGGACCCCTTCGAGAGGGAGCCGGTCGAGTTCGCCGCCCTCAACTACGATTTCCACCCGCGTTACGTGCGCGAGGAGCTGAAAGAAGCCGGGTTCGAGCCGGGCCGGGTGCTGACCGTCTCCCACTTGCGGATCGGGCTGCTCAAGCGGGCCGTCCCGACCGACCTGCTGGTCGCGCTGGATTCGCTCTTTCAACCAACCGGGAACCTCTGGCAGTTGACGCCCAGCGTCGTCGTACGGACTGAGGCCATTGGGGAAGACGCCTCCGCTCCGGCGGGCGCGTTCTGGCGCCACAAACGAAACGGCGTGTGGGATTTCAAGGACGCTGCCGGGGAGTAGGTCGACCCTCTCACCACTCCAATTCATGCGGTTTATAGACTTGCGCGCCGCGCTGGATGCGCCGCGCGCGGCGTTCTACCTGCGCCCGCGGCAGCATCACCCGCCGCCCGCACCCCTCACATTTCAGGCCAATGTCGGCCCCCAGCCGGTAGATACGCCAGGCGTTTGCCCCGCAGGCGTGGGGTTTCTTCAGGGTCAGGATGTCGTCGTGTTGTAAATCGAGGGGCATGGGGTATCTCAGCGTTTTAGCTACAACCGTAGCGGATTGTAATCCACCGCGTTGTCGTCCAGGTCAAGCGTCTCGCCGATGTAGCTGCTCGTCGTCTGCGGGCTGGCGTGGCCGAGCATGATCTGCACCTGCTCGATCGTCGCTCCACCCCGCCGGGCTAGCAGCGCCGCCGTGCGGCGCAGGTCGTGCGGCTTGACAGGCGGCAGGCCAACCAGCGCGGTGTAATAGTTGACCAGCTTGTAGATCGCGTGGGGGGTCATGCCCTGCCGGTAGGTGAGCACCTTGCCATCCTTTGTGATCGGCACGAAGATCGGGCAGGCCGGGTCGGTGTAGTTCAGCCCGGAGTGCTCCCCCCAGGCCACCAGCGAGCGCCACAGCCAGACCGGCAGCTTGAGGGTGCGCACCCGCCCGTGCTTGCCCCGCAGGTTGGCGATCACCTTGTGTCCGTCCAGCTCGGCCAGATGTCCCCAGGTCAGGTTGCAGATTTCCGAGCGGCGCAGGCCGAGCGTCAGCAGCAGCCCCAGGATCGCCGAATCGCGCAGACCCTTGACCGTCTCGCGGCCTGGTGCCTGGAGCAGTTCGCGCGCCTGCTGGGCGGTCAGGCGGTTCCCCTGTAATTCCCCGCGAACGGTGGGCGCTTTGACCAGGTCGAGCTGGGGCAGGTGGCTGGCGATGCGCGGCTCCAGCGCGGCGGCGGTGCGCAGCATCCCCTTGATCGTGTTGAGGTGCGCCTGCACCGAGCGCGGCGAGAGGCCCTGCTCGTCCTGGAGGTGGGCAACGTACATCTTCAGGTGGGCGACGAAGGGGGCCGGTTCCTGCTGTTCGCGCCAGTCCATGAACGCCTCAAGGCGGCTCCGGTAAGCGCGCTGCGTGTTGGGCGACATCCCGGCCAGGTAGGTGATAGTCGCCGATTCGAGCAGGTTGTCGTGCCGCAGGTTGACGACCGCGCGCGGCTCTTCGGGGGGGTGGTCGTCGGGCATGATTTGCATGGAGTGATTATAACACGGGCCGGGTGGAGCCGTGCGGTGGGGCCGGGCCGGACGAGAATCAGAAGCGGGCGTGGCCCATCAGCCACACCCGCCCCTCAAACGTCACCGGCGATCAGCGTTTGTCCTCTTTGGCGAGGAACTCCCAGTTGCGCAGTTCTTCCATCATCGACCGGTCGGTCAGGTCCAGCCGGATCGGCGTGATCGAGATGTACTCGTTCGCCACCGCCCACAGGTCCGTGCCCACTTCGTCGATGTCGCCCGTGGGCCGCCCTCCACCGATCCAGTAATACGGCGTGCCCTTTGGGTCGATCCGCTTGACCAATTCGTCATGGTAGCGCCGCCGCCCCTGCCGGGTGATCTGGATTCCCTTCGCCGTCCCGTAAGGCAGGTAAGGCACGTTGACGTTCAGCAGGGTCAGGTCTGGCAGGCCGTGATCGAGCACGATCGGGGCAAGCTGCGCGGCGAAGACGGCAGCCTCCTCAAAGGCCGGTTCGGTGTACGAGTCCAGCGAGACGGCGATCGCCGGGACGCCCAGGATCACCGCCTCCATCGCCGCCGTCACCGTCCCGCTGTAGGTGATGTCCTGCGCCAGGTTGCCACCCTGGTTGATGCCGCTCACCACGATGTCGATCGGCTCAGAGATGTAGCCCATGATTGCCAGCGCGGTGGCGTCGGCGGGCGAGCCGGAGCAGGCGTGGCCCGGCGTGCCGTCGGAGAGCGTCACCGGCCAGATGCGCAGCGGGTCGCGCAGGGTCTTGCGGTGGCCGACCGCGCTCTGGTTATCCGCTGGGGCCATCACGGTGACCATCGCCTCCGGGATCGCCCGCAGGGCGGATTGCAGCGCCAGGATGCCCGGCGCGAAGATGCCGTCGTCATTTGTGACCAGAATATGCATGGCAGTTCACTACCTCCACCGATAGATTGTGCCGCCCGGTCACCGGAATCACAAACATCGGGCGGGGTCAGCCCACGTGGGTGGAACACGGATTGTACCAGAGACAGGTTAAATGGTGGTTAAGGCCGGTCTAGCTGCACGGCCAGCCGCCGCGCCTGGGCGAGGTCACCGGGGGTGTTGACGTTCATGAAGCTCCACCGCTCCGGGTCGAAGCGGTCGATCTCGCCGCTGGGCACCTCGCGCACGCGCACGTCAGGGTAAAACCCCACCACTTTCAAGCGCCCCGCCTCCAACCGCTCCCGGATCGGCCCCAGGCAGGGCTTCCCATAGACGGCGTGCATGCTCTCCGGCAGGCCGTCGCGGTTGAGCGGCACCACCACGTCATAGCCGTTTCGCAGCCCGATCAGGTAGCCCAGCAGGTCGGGGTTCAGCAGCGGCTGGTCACAGCTCACCACCAGCACGTGGTCGCGGCTGGCCTGGGCGATGGCCGTGTACAGCCCGCCCAGCGCGCCCATGCCGGGGATCAGGTCGGGGTGAACCGGCAGGCCCAGGTGATCGTACTCGTCGGGGGTGTTGGTGATCAGCAGCAGCTCGTCGCCCAGGCCGCGCACCCGCGCGATCACCCGCGCGATCATCGGCTGACCGCCCACCTCGATAAATGCCTTATTCCGCCCCATGCGGCTGCTCTGCCCACCGGCCAGGATCGCCACGCTGATTGGCTCGGACATCGTCCCTCGGCGTCAATTTGCGTTACCTGAGTATAGCGTGAGGCAGGGGGATAATGCGGAGGGGGAGTAAACGGGGGATTACGGCTCGGCGATCTCCTCAAACCGCACGTCGTCGGTCGAGAGGTCGAGCAGGCAGATCGAGCGCGATTCGGCCTGCCGCCCGCCCAGCGCGCCGGGGTTGATCACCCTGGTTTGGCCCACCATTTCATCGCGGCGGCGGTGGGTGTGGCCGTGGAGCACGTAGTGGTAAATCCCGCTGTGGATGAACTCGTCAAGCTGCGCCAGGTCGTCGCCGTGGCAGACGGCGATCCGCTTACCGTCCAGCTCCATCGTGAGGTGCTCGCCGATCGTCGTGCAGAAGAAGTGCCGGAGAGGCCGACCAGCCCACCAGGAACTCAATGACCTCCGGGGTTGTGTAATCCCCGCAGTGAATGATATGCTCAGGCTGAGCCTCCCGAAAGATCGCCATGGCGCGCCGGGTGTTCTCGATGTGGTTGTGCGTGTCTGAGAGGATACCGATCTTCATGAAGGGGGTGCTCCACAGGTCAGTAGGTAATATTGACCATTGTAGCGCAGGATGGGCCGTGCTATGACTGCCTTTCATCATGCGCAAAGCCTGAAGTGTTTCCCGGAACGTTTCCTGCCGGATTACCTGAAATTGCTTCTTGACAAAGGGACTTGCTGTGAGGTGAAAACCGGGAGGGTTTTATTCAAAAGATTGATCGGTTTTCGCCAATCACGACTGAGAGAGAGTGATGAGACGAAATTGGGTGTTCTATGGTATATCCCCGCTGGCCGCCGCGCTGGCCGCGCTGGCGACCTTCTCACCGGCTGCCGCGCAGCAGAGCGGGCGGCCCCACCTGCCCGGCGAGCAGCAGTATGGCACCGAGCACTTTTTGATCCACTACACGCTGACCGGCCAGGACGCCATCAACTCGACCGATGGGAATCAGGACGGGCTGCCGGACTACGTCGAGCAGGTGGCCGACGCGCTGGAATATAGCTGGCAGTTTGAGGTCGAGGATCATGGCTGGGCACCGCCGCCATCCGAGTTGGGCGAGGGGGGCGACGACCGCGTCGACGTGTCTCTCCAGGACATCATGAGCGAGGGATACGCCGGGTATGCCGACTCGGAGGGCGGCTACGTGGGCGACAACCCCAATACGCCCGAAACCGAGCACCATGCCTACTACTCCTACCTGGCGCTGGACAACGATTACGTCGAGGTGTTCGACGACCCCGTCACCGACGAGACGCCCACCCAGTTGATGCAGGCGACCGTCGCGCACGAGTTCAACCACGTGCTGCAAGGCGGTTATGACGACAACGACCCGCATTTCTGGCTGTACGAGGCGACCGCCACCTGGATGGAGGACGAGGTTTACCCGGATGTCAACGACGCCGTGTACTATCTCGACTCGCTGTTTGGCAGCCCGGATACCTGCCTGGTGGCCGAGCTGCCGGTGCGCGAGGGGACCACGCACTGGTATGCCACCTGGCTGTTCCTGCGGATGCTCTCCGAGCGGCACGGACACGAGGTGGTGCGCACCATCTGGGAGCAGTCACGGCTATTCGACAGCTTCGAATCAATCGACGCCGCTCTCGCCCCCTACGGAGAGACCCTGGACACGGCCACCCGCGATTTTGCCGTCGCCAACCTGCTGCGTGCGTACCAGGAGGGCCAGCTCTACCCGGCGGTTTACGTCGAGGGGCAGATCGGCAGCGGGACGTTCCACCCCGGCGATGGGGTGGCGAGCCTGGGGGTCGACTACGTCCGGCTGACGGGCCAGGGTGTGACGACCGTCACGATGGTCAACCCGGAGGCGCATTTCACCACCTACGCGGTCGGCCTGCGCGGTGCGGAGGCCGACGTGATCGAAGGCGACGGCAGCACGCTCACCATCGACCTCGACCGGTATTCGACGGCCTTCGTGATCGTTCACAACGACGAGCGGATCGGCCACGAGCAGGCCTGCTTCCTGGCCGATTACACGCTTGAGGTCACGCCCGGTGGGGCCGATCTCTCCCCGGTGGCTGCCGTCTGGCCCGCCGACAAATACGTCGACCCGGAGACGGGCGTGCCCGATTTTGTTGGCAGCGAGCAATACCAGCCCCCGGAGGGGCGGCCCTACAACGATGGGGAGTATGCCGAGGACGCGGAAGGCCTGGACGTGCCGTTTACCACCCTGGTGCCCGCCTCCCTGCCGCCGGGATACAGCTTCGACTACGCTTACATCATGACCGCCGACGAGTTTGGCGACAATATGATTTACTACGTGCCGGGCGGCGGCGAATCGGCCAACTACGACTATCTGGACGGGTCGGGGAACTGGCTGAGCATTGCGGAAAGCCCCAGCCCATATGGCACGGTGAACGAGTGGCTGACTGGGATCGACTATGACACGCCGGGGACGATCCGGACGATCTCCGACGTCGAGGTGTTGGTCGAAGACCTGGGCGAGCCGGGCGATCCCTGGATCAGCGCCACGCTGAACGTGAACGGGCTGTTCATCGTGGTGGATGGCGACCACGCCGAGGGGGACGTGATCGGGCTGGTCGAGGGGCTGATCGCGGCCTCCAATGGCGAGGTGGCCGTGGA
>JARRJX010000377.1:0-3438 GCA_037388645.1 Chloroflexota bacterium | reverse complement strand
GGCCGACGACCTGCACCCACAGCAGCAGCTCGGGGGACGGGATGATGGCATACAGCGGCAGCAGCGCCAGCATCACGGGCTGAAAGTGGTCGGCGAAGGCGTTCTCTACCTCGACCGAGCTGGCGAAAAAGCGCCCATGCAGCGTGTTCCAGATCACCTGCTCCTTGATCGCCAGGTCGTAGCCGGTGGAGTTGAAGCGGGCGTGGCGCTGGGTGGCGAGCCAGCCGTAGGCGGCGACGTGGGCCAGGATCAGCAGGATCAGCACGACGAGCGCCGGATGAAATCTGGGCGATGGCTGAACTTGCGCTTTGCCGGCTTGGTGTTTGAAAAAGTGGCCGACAAGTAAGAGGATGCCGACGAGGACGAGCCACGCGCCGCCGATGACGAGCAGGCTGCGCAGCTTGGGCAGTTGCCAGGGAAAGATGCCCTCCACGTTGCCCGCTCTCGCCAGCGTCGCACTCCACAGCGCCAGGACGCCAAGAGCTAGGAGGGTGGCAGCTGTGGTGAACCAGAGGATTGTTCGCTTTTGATCGGTCTTGGCGGTTGTCACTTTGCCGATTATACGATAGGCGTTCGGGGTGTCAACCGCCGGTTGACAGCGCGCGATGCGGATGATACAATGCCCCGCCGATGAGTTGAAGATGAAGGCTATTGGACAAAAGATCGCTTTGCTTTTGGCAGCGCTGATCCCGGGGGCCGTGATTCTATGGGTACCGGTTCCCTACGTGCGCTACGGCGCGGCGTTCCTCCTGCTGTGGGTTCTTCCGGGCTTGGCCTGGGTTTCTCTCATCCCCCTCGGCGCGCTCGATCGCGTCGAGCGCGTGGTTGTGGGCTTTGGGCTCAGTTTCGTCGTCTCTCCTGTCGTCACCCTGCTGGTCACATATCTCCCGGGTCCGGTCAACCGCGTCACGCTCCTGGCGGCAATTGCGGCGAGCATCGGCTTGCCGCTGGGCGTGGCGGCGCTGGTGGCTGTCTTGAGAGAACGGCCACCGGGTCCCGCTGGGACATCCTCAACGATGAAAAGACGTCGCGACGTGGGGCAAGTGGCCAATTTGCCCTACGTATTTTCCGCGCGACATCCTCTGTGGCGGGGTGGCTGGGCCTGGCTTCTGGTCGCGGTCCTGATTGCCGCTGCGCAGCGCGTGGTGAACGTGGGCTATTCCGAGTTCCAGGGGGACGAGGCCGCCGTGATGGTGCGCGCGGCCCAGGTGCTGGAAGGGGATGAGGGTGCTGTGTTCCAGCACCGGAAAGGCCCGGCCGAGCTCGCGGTGGCGATGGCGACCTGGCGCTTGACCGGGACGACGAGCGAGTGGATGGCGCGCCTGCCCTTTGCCTGGGCGGGGATCTTGGGCGTGGTGGCTGTGTTCCTTCTGGGCCGCCGCCTCGGGCGCCCGCACGCCGGCGGCATCGCGGCCTGCCTGCTGGCCATTGAGGGGTTCTTGGTCGGCTTTGGCCGCATCGTGCAGTACCAGAGCCCCGTGTTCGCGCTCGGCGCGCTGGGCCTGCTGTGCCTGCTCGCGTACTGGCAACGCGGACGCGGTGTCTTGCTCGCCGTCGCCGCGGCTCTCTTTGCCGGCGGTACTCTCGCGCACTATGACGCCGCGCTGGCGCTGCCCGTCGGGTTTCTGCTCGTCGCCGCCGGGCTGTGGCGCGGCCGCAGGAATGGGTGGCGCGTCTGGCTGCCGGTGGCCGCTGCCGCTCTGGTTGGCGGCGCGCTGCTGGGGCTGTTCTACGTGCCTCTGTTGCGCGGTCCATATGCGGAGGGAACGTCCTACTACGTGTCGGGACGCATCGGCAGCGGCCCCTACAACCACTTGCGGTCCAGTTTCGAGTTGAGCGCCGTCTACGATTCCGTTTATCTCCTGGCTCTTCTTGCATTAGCATTGGTAGGACAAATCATCGTCACCTGGGGGCGCTGGGGACGCGGCGGGCTGGCGTTGGCAGTCGTGCTTCTTGCGCTGGCCGTCACCGGATTGGCGTGGCCGGAGATGTGGGTGGTCGGCGAGCGGACGTGGGCCTGGGTGCCCTTTGCTGCTCTGTCGATCGGCGCACTGCTGGCCCCTCAGCAGACGATGGGCCAGCGAGCTCTTTGGATGTGGCTGAGCCTGCCGGCATTGTTCTACCTGTTCTTCGTCGCCCTGCCGCTCACGCACGTTCACACGGCCTTTCCTGCCTGGGCGATGCTGGCGGGCCTCGGGCTGGCCGATCTGGGCCAGTGGCTGGCAGCCAGGTCGAGAATAGCGCTGCGCGTGGCGGCGGTCATGGGTGGGCTAGTGTACGCGCTGTGCGGCTTCTATGCGATCATGGTGTTCGTGGACCACACCCCAGAGTACCGGCGGACCTTCCCCGAGTTCAAGAACCCGCTGTACTGGACACCTTACGAGCGGATGCCGGAGGTCGGGCTGTTCGGCTTTCCCTACCGCGCCGGGTGGAAGGCCGTGGGATATTTAGTGGATGAGGGAGTGTTGGCGGGCACTTATGATAGCAACGAGGAGTGGGAGATCACCGGCTATTACACCCGTCAGGGGGTGCGTCTGGGATGCGCCAGCCCTGATATGTTCATCGTCGCGGCCGACGTTCAGGACGAGGTGTTAGTTCCCTGGGATCAGATCGAGGAGGAGTATTGGCCTGTAGCAGTGATCACGGTGGACGACCGGCCCAAGATCACCGTCTACGGTCGGGGCGCGACGGGCGAAGCGGCGGTCTATCGGGCGGAGGAGTATGGTCAGTTGTTCGATCTCGGATCGACGCCGGATCGAGTCGCGTGGCCGGCGTTCGACCGGATGGCGGTGCTGCAGCCGGAGGAGTACGTGCCGCACGAAGCCACGCTCGGCGACGTCGCCCGCCTGTTGGGTTACACAGTAGATACGGGGCACGCTGTCCCTGGGGGATACGTAGAGCTGACGCTGATATGGCAGGCTTTGGAGCCCACGCCGGTGGATTATCACACATTCACACACCTCTACGACGGCGAGGCGATGCGCGGACAGCTCGATGGGCAGCCGGTGTGCGGCGGCTTTCCGACCTCGCGCTGGCAGCCCGGCCAGATCATCGTCGATCCCTACCGCATCCCGGTCTGGGCCGACGCGCCGTCCGGCCCAGTGTCCCTGCTCGTCGGCATGTATAATTTCGCGACCATGCAACGTCTACCTGTGTTGGCGCCCGATGGAGCGCTGACCGGTGATAGCGTGCGGCTTACGGACCTTGAGATAAGGGAGCCGTAGAAAGCCGCTGGATTATGTCATTCTGTGCTGGTTGACAGTGCTGACGGCAGGTGGTACAATCCCCCCTGCTCCCCCGAAAGCTAGTAAAGTGAGGTAACCAAATGAGAACCTACGAAAAGTTACGTACGCGTCCTATGGCGCTGGTGTTAACGGCAGTCGGTTTGGCATTGTTTCTTGTGACGGTCCTATCGCTGTCGCTTTCTGCGCGCGCAGA
>JARRJX010000376.1:0-3451 GCA_037388645.1 Chloroflexota bacterium | reverse complement strand
CGGGTCGAAACCCGCCTGGCGCAGCGCGGACAGGAACGGCTCGACGTCCGCCTCGCGGTCTGCAACGATCAGGATGTTCAGGGCAGTTGCCATCCGGGTTCTCCGTCAGGCGCTTTGCCAGCACGGCATATCATGAGCGGATCGGCCCATGCGGTGAACGAGATAATCGGGCGACGTCCACATGGACTCTGCCGGGTTTCAAGGATAGCCAGCCCCGGCAGCGCTCTGCTTCCTGTTCGTCACACGGAGGAACAGTCGGCAGCATGTTCACATGGATAACAGGATATATTAGTGTCTATCCATAAATCGTCGCCTTTGTGCCTATCCGAAATGAGCGGAGCGGATTTACGGATAGGTTTTTAGCCCTCCTAGTGTACTGGCATCGGGCATTATCTGCGCGTATCGACCGCGCCCTCAACTCGTGTTGTAATGAGATTGTAAGTGGCCCGGCCCGCCGCGTTCCACGAGATTCACAGCCTGTCTCCATAATCTTTCCATAGTTATCGGCTACTATATAACAGGATGGTTGAGAGGAGACCCAACTGGCTCAAATCCCTCTCTCCGAACAGGGAAACGATACTTGAGGATTCGCGGCGGTGTCCGCTCACAACAACCACCCGCCCAAAAGGATCGATGGCCTCATTACATTTTAAACGTTCAAGTCCCTCTCCCTGAGCAAGGAGCTGCGGAGCAGTTCCCCCGGAGAGTGGATTTAGGGTGAGGGCAAAAGCACAGACGCGCGATCTCGAAAGGGTACGACAGGACATATCGTGAACCACATAAGCTGGCAGAAGGTCATCCGGGATATCTGGAGCAGCAAGGGGCGCACCATCCTGGTGGTGTTATCCATCGCCGTGGGCGTGTTCGCCTTTGGCGGGCTGCTCACCACGCGCGACGTGCTCCTGCGTGACCTGAACAACGCCTTCCTGGCTTCCAACCCCTCCAGCGCCACGCTCTCCATCCAGGGCTTCGACGACCAGTTGGTCGACGCGGTGGCGGGCATGCGCGAGGTGGCCGAGGCGGAGGGGCGTACCACGGTCGCGCTCCGCTTGCGCCCGGACGGGGGCGAGCCGGTCAACATGACCGTCACCGTCGCGCCGGTTGATGGCGAGTTCCAGATACACACGGTCACGCCCCAGGCGGGGGCCTGGCCCCCGGAGCGGCGCGACATCGTCCTGGAGCGCGGCACCGCCCAGCGCTGGGGATATGCGGTGGGCGATACCGCCACCATCGAGCTGCCCGATGGTGACACCTACGACCTGGTCGTCTCCGGGACGGTTCACGACCTGAACGCCGAACCAGCCGCGATGCTCCCCCTTGCCACCGGCTACATCTCCCAGACCACCGCCGACTGGCTGGGCCTGCCGGATACCTATAATACGCTCTATATCACCGTCGCCGAGGGCCGTGGCGACGAGGCGCACATCACCTATGTGGCCGATCTGGTCAAGAGCCGGGTCGAGAACGACGGCTACGACGTGCGTTCGACGGAAGTCCCCAACCCGCCGCTCACCCCGCTGACCAACGACATGCTCTCCGCGCTGACCGTCTTCCTGGCGGCCATCGGAGCGGCGGCCCTCCTGCTCAGCGCCTTTCTGATCGTCAACACCATCTCGGCTATTCTGGGCCAGCAGGTTCGCCAGATCGGGATTATGAAGTCGATCGGCGCGCAGGTGGGGCAGGTGGCCGCCACCTATTTTGCCACGGTCGCCCTGTTCGGCGGGCTGGCCCTGGTCGTCGCCCTGCCGCTGGGGGTCGGGTTGGCCTGGGGCTTCTCCGTCGTCCTGGCGAACATGCTCAACGTCGACATCGTGAGTTTCGCCGTGCCGCCGGTTGTCCTCTCGCTGGAAGCGGCCTCTTCGCTGGCCGTCCCGGTCGTCGCCGCCACCGTCCCGATCTGGACCTGGAGCCGCGTCTCCGTGCGCGAGGCGATCAGCGATTACGGCATCGGCGAGACGACCAGGAGCAGTGACGTGGTCGACCGGCTTGTCGAGCGCGTGCGCGGGCTGCCCCGCCCGATGCTCCTCTCGATCCGCAACACCTTCCGGCGCAAGGGCCGCCTGCCCTGACTCTGCTTACCCTCTCCCTTTCCGGCGCGATCTTCATCTCGGTCTTCACCGTGCGTGACGCCTTCAGCTTCGAGATGGACAAGCTGCTCAACCTGTACGACTTCGACGTGCGCGCCGACCTGGACGGCAGCTACCACATCGACCGCTTGGAGCGTGAGATCGCCCGCACCGAGGGCGTGCGCGCGGTCGAGGTGTGGAGCGGCGGGGAAGTGACCCGCGTCAACCCCGATGGCAGCGATGGCACGACGCTCGACGTGGCCGCCGTGCCGGTCGATACCGCGTTCGTCCACCCCGTGATCCTTGAGGGGCGCTGGCTGGAGCCGGGCGACGGTTACGCCGTCGTGGTGGGCGAAGATATCTTTGTCACCGACCCCGACCTGAAGGTCGGTGATACCCTCCGGCTGGAGATCGGCGACCACGACTACGACTGGCAGGTCGTCGGCCTGATAGGCCGGGCGGCGACTCGCCACGACAACTCGCGGGTGTTTGTCCCATTCGACCAGTACGCTAAGATCACGAACACCGTCGGCTACGTCTCGACGGCGGTGGTCGCGTTCGACACGGACGACCTCGCCGGGCAGGAGGTGATCGTCGACCGGATGGAGGACAACCTGACCCGCCAGGGGATCGATCTGGTGCAGGTGATGCGGCTGGGCACCGTGCGCGAGGCGATGACCGGCATGATCAACGCCCTGATCGGCTTCATGCTGGTCGTGACCATGCTGATGGCGATCGTCGGCGCGTTGGGCCTGGCGGGCACGATGAGCCTCAACGTGCTGGAGCGCACCCGCGAGATCGGCATCATGCGTGCCATTGGCGCAGCGACCGGCTCGATCCTGTCCATCGTGGTCGTCGAGGGCATGATCATCGGGCTGATCAGCTTCGTGATCGGCAGCCTGCTGTCCGTCCCCGGTGGGATAGGGCTGGCATCGGCGTTAGGCGAGGCGTTTTTCGGCGACCCGCTGACCTACACCTTCAACCTGCAAAGCATCCTGTACTGGCTGGTCCTGTCGCTGGTTGTCGCCGCTGCGGCCAGCATGTATCCGGCCATGCAGGCGTCGCGCATCAACGTGCGCGAGGCGATGGCTTACGAGTAGAATGGGATGATACCGGGTGAGACGATGTCTGAATTGAACGGTAGAGCAAGCAGCGTGCTGTCTAAAAATGGCGAGCGCCTGATCGACCTGCGCGCGGTGGTCAAGGATTACCCCACCCCCGCCGGTGATTTCCGGGCGCTGCATGGGATCGACCTCCGCATCGCCCCCGGCGAGTTCGTGGCCGTGCATGGCAAGTCGGGCATCGGCTAGTCGACCCTGGTCATCATGATGAGGGGCATCGACCGCCCCTCCGGCGGAGAGGTCTAGGTGGATTGCACCGCCGTG
>JARRJX010000375.1:0-4114 GCA_037388645.1 Chloroflexota bacterium | reverse complement strand
CGCAGACCGAGGCATACTACAGTATAGACATATACAATCTCACGAAGTTCGGAAAAAGTCCCGAAAGAGTCCTGAGTGATGATGAAAAAACGGTGGCGACTGAAGATTGCGACAGTCAACGAAAAGTGAGTAAATATCAGGACATAGGACACCCATTGAAATTTCCCCTCCAACTCATCGCAGAGACCGAGGGTTTATGATGGCCGATCTATCCACACAATTGGAAGCTGTTCGGCGAAATGTTGATGGCGGCCAAACATTACGAATAGCGTCTACCGCCCGCCAGAAGCCCGCTCACACTTCCTTGTCCGAGATACCCGCCTCGTCGAAGGTCGCCATCTCGGCCAGGGCCTTGCAGGCCGCCTCGGCCAGCGAGATGCCAATCGCCGCCCCGGTTCCCTCCCCCAACCGCATATCGAGGTCAATCAGGGGGATCAATCCCAGCCAGTCGAGCATCAAACCGTGGCCGTACTCCTGGGAGCGGTGGGCGGCGATCAGGTAATGCTTCGCCGCCGGGGCGAGGCTGACGGCGACCATCGCGGCGGCGGTCGAGATGAAGCCGTCGACCATCACCGCCTTGCGGTGCGCGGCTGCGCCCAGGATCGCCCCGGCCAGCCCGCCGATCTCGAACCCGCCGACCTTTGTCAGCACGGGTCGGGCTGGTTGACCGCCAGCGCCGCCTGGATGGCCTTGATCTTGCGCACCAGCCCATCGTCGGCGACGCCCGTGCCGCGCCCGGCGATCAGGTCGGGCGGCTCGCCGGTGAAGGCGGCGGCGATGGCCGCCGAGGGGGTGGTGTTGCCGATGCCCATCTCGCCCAGGCCAACGATGTCCAGCCCGCGCCCGATCTCGGCCTCGACCACCTCGATGCCCGCCTCCAGCGAGCGGATGGCCTGCTCGCGGGTCATGGCCGGGCCGCGCGCGATGTTGGCCGTGCCGGGCGCGACTTTCTTACTCAGCAGGTCGGGGTGGGGGGGCAGGTCGCCCTTGACGCCCATGTCGACCACGATGACGCGCGCCCCGACGTGCCGGGCGAGGGCGTTGATCGCCGCGCCGCCGCCCAGGAAGTTCAGGACCATCTGGGAGGTGACCTCCTGGGGATAGGCGCTGACGCCTTCCTCGACCACGCCGTGGTCACCCGCCATGGTGACGATCACCTTGTCGTCGATTGCGGGGAGGGGCTGGCCCAGGATGCCCGCCAGCCGCACGGATAACTCCTCCAGCCGTCCCAGGCTGCCCGGCGGCTTGGTCAGGGTGTTCTGGCGGGTCTGGGCCGCGGCGGCGGCCTCGGCGTCGAGGGGTTGGATTCGCGAGATGGTTCGCTCAAGCACGATAAAGCTCCTTGGAAATTAGCATTTTAGCTTGTCAGCAATTCAGCATTTCAGTCTGTCAGCAGTTCAGCACAATTTAGCCTGATGGCGACGTTCGACCGTTATTCCATGCCGTTCAGGACGGAGGCCAGGCCGCGCGGCAGGTCGTAGGCGGGCGTGAAGCCCAGCTCCTGCCGGGCGCGGGTCATGTCGAGGTGCATGTCCAGGCTGATCAGGGCCAGCCCGTCCGGCGTCATCACCGCGCCCGCGTCCGGGTCGACGCGTGAGATCAGCCAGCGGGTCAGCCAGGCCGAGCGCGAGGCCGCCGCCAGCGACACCGGGACGATGCGCGGCCCGCGCCCGGTGAGGCTCCGGTAGGTGTGCACCAGGTCGGCGAGGGTGTAGGGCACCCCCGGCCCGGCATTATAGACCCGGTTGATCGCGGCGTCCTGCCGGGCAGCCCGGATCATCAGGTCGGCCACGTCGTCCACGTGCGCCAGGTCGAGCAGATTGCGCCCGCCCTCGACCAGCGGGACGACGGGTAGCCGCGCCAGGCGCAGCGCGATAGGCATGAAGTGCCGGTCGCCGGGGCCGTAGATCAGGACGGGCCGGACGATGACCCCGGCCAGGCCCTTTTCCTGGAAGGCGCGGACGAGCTGCTCCGCCTGGAGCTTGGAGCGGCCATAGGCGCTGGCAGGGCGCAGCGGGGCGTCCTCCGGCGTTGGCACGGGCGCGTCCCGATCATATACACTACTGGAGCTGGCGTAGACGAAGCGCCCGATCCCGGCCTGTTGGCCTGCCTCCAGCAGGCGGCGGGTGAAATCGACGTTGACGGTCTGGTAGAGGGGCGAGGTGCTCTCCGCCTCGAAGGGGGCGGTGGGCGTCAGGTACCCGGCGGTGTGGAACAGCCAGTCCACGCCCTCGACGGCGCGCCGGATGGTCTCCTCGTCGGCGGAATCGCCGCAGACGACCTCTGCCGAGAGCGCCCGGAGCGGCCCCGCGTCGCTCGTCGGGCGGTCGAAGGCCCGCAGCGTAACGCCCTGGGCATGGAGCTTTTCGGCCAGCCGCCCGCCCAGCATGCCAGTCGCGCCGGTGATGAGTGCCAGAGGCATGAACGATCCTTTACGCTATTCGCTATCAGAAATATCCCACCGCCAGGCCTTGGAGAGCCGATGACAGAAGAGACCCGAACCGCCGACCCCTCACCCCCCATCAACCCGTTGATCCCGACCGCCGTCCTGTTCGTCCTGGCGCTGGACGCCGGGGAATCAATTCCCCGGCTATGAATTAAAAAGTACCCTGGCGGGCACTGCCGGACGCAAGCGTCCGGGCCGCCTGCGGCGGAGCGACCCGCTTTACCGAACCTGTTAACTCCCCAACCCAGTGGAGAATCAATGACCGAAAAACCCAGAACAGCCGATGCCTCAACTTCTACCAGCCCAATCAACCCGCTCGTTATGGCCGCCATCCTGTTCATCCTGGCGCTGGCCTTTTACCTGTACACGCTCCAGCCGTCGCTCTCCTGGGGTGACGGCGTGCGCTTGCAGCGGGAGGCGATCAGCGGCGAGTCGTTCATCCTGACCGAGCTGGTCGACGTGGAGTTCGCGCCCGATCCCTACCCGTTCGCCAAGCTGGGGGTCGCCGCCTGGGACCATCCGCTGTACGTGATCCTGGGCCACACGCTGGTCAGGCTGTTCCCCGGCGCAAATCCGCTGTGGATGGTGAACCTGGTGTCGGCAGTGTTCGGGGCGGGCGCGGTGGCGATGCTGTTCCTGCTGTGCTACACGCACACCCGCTCGCTGGCCGCCGCGCTGTACGGGTCGCTGGCGCTGGCCGTTTCGCACACCTTCTGGTTCCACGCGGCCACCCCGGAGGTCTACACGCTGTTCGCCTTCCTGCTGCTGCTCAGCCTGTATCTCTACGACCGCTACGAACAGGAAGGCCGCCGGGGCGCGCTGATCGGGAGCGCGTTTGTGCTGGGGCTGGGCGGCGCGAACCACATGCTGGCCTTCCTCGCCCTGCCCGCCGCGCTACTCTACCACGTCCTGGGGGGTCGCTTCAAACAGAAGCGGCTGATGGACATTTTGGCAGGCATCGATTGGGGGCTGGCGCTCCGCGCGGGGCTGGCCTTCCTGGTGGGCTTCTCGCCCTACCTGATCCAGCTCGCCCGGATGCTGCGCACCTTCCCGATCAGCGAGATAGGCGGCCCGGTGATCGGCTCGACCTTCATACACGGCCTGCTCAGCACGCCGATCCCGGCGCTGTTAGCGACTTTCCCCACCTACCTGATGTACCTGTTTTACCAGTTCGGGCCGTTCGGGGTGGCGCTGGGCGTCTACGGCTTCTGGAAGGGGCGCTCTGCGCACCCGCGCCTGTGGGGGATCGCCGTCTCGTTCTACGCGGTGTATACGGCGTTTGGGCTGGCCTATCAGGTGTCCGACCAGTTCGCCTTCTTCCTCGGCTCGCACGTGTTCTTCGCGGGGGCGATGGCGCTGGGCGCGGCGCTGCTGATGGAGAAGCTCGTCGGGGCGCTCCGCAAGTGGTTGCCGGTTGGGCTGGCGCTGCTGGTGATCGCCATGCCGCCGCTCTATGAAGCCGTGCCAGACTGGTTCCAGGCGGCAGGCATCACGGACGAGGCGTTCGGCATCCCGGTGGTGGGAGTGGGCGTGCGTGACGGGCTGGATTTCTACCTCAACCCCAACCGGCACGGCGACAACACCGCCTACCAGTTCGGGATCGAGACGATGGACGCTCTACCGCCCGACGCGGTGGTGATCACCCAGTGGTACACCGACACCGACGAG
>JARRJX010000374.1:0-4527 GCA_037388645.1 Chloroflexota bacterium | reverse complement strand
GCCTATGAAAATGGCGACGTATTCATGTGGTCGATTGAGCCGCTCCAATGAATGACAACCGATCCGTAGTGAGTGAGTCAAAAGGCAGATCACGATGAGCAAACGAATCGTCGTCATGCCCGCCTATAACGCTGCCCAGACGCTGGTCTGGACCTACGCCGCGATCCCCACCGACGAGATCGCCGAGGTGATCCTGGTGGACGACGGCAGCGCGGACGAGACGGCTGACGTGGCGCGGCGGCTGGGCCTGGACGTGATCGTCCATCCCCACAACGCCGGGTACGGGGCCAACCAGAAAACGTGCTACATGGAGGCGCTTCGGCTGGGCTCGGACGTGGTGGTGATGCTCCACCCGGATGGCCAGTACGACCCGACTGTCATCCCCGACATGATCGCCGCCATCGAGGAGGGCCGGGGCGACATGGTGCTGGCCTCACGCTTCCTCGACCCGAACGGCCCGCTGATGGGCGGTATGCCCACCTATAAGTACCTGGCGAACCGCTTCCTGACCACTTTTGAGAACATCGCGATGGGCACCCGGCTGAGCGAGTGCCACACCGGCTATCGCGCCTACAGCCGCCGCCTGCTGGAGACGGTGCCCTTCCTGCGCAACTCGAACGACTTCGTGTTCGATACGCAGATGATCTTCCAGACGGTTGCCTTCGGCTTCCAGATCGCCGAGGTGCCTGTCTCGACTCGCTACTTCGAGGGCGCGTCGTCGATCAACCTGCGGCGCAGCATCGCCTACGGGCTGTCGACGCTGGGGGTAACGCTGCGCTACTTGCTGCACCGGGTTGGGCTGGCTCACAGCGACCTGTTCCGGCACTGAACGAGGCCCCTCAAGGCGGCAGCCCCGACTACCCTATCGAGCGATAGGCGGGTATCATTGCCTTATCTATCCTTTTTCCATGAGTGATCCGTCTGCGCGGAACTATATCGACGCGGCGAGCGTACTATATAAGTTGTCACAGATTGGCAGCCTGTTACCATGAAGGATGAGGGAGATATGAGAACCTATCAGAGGATTGTTTTGTTTGCTTTGATACTGACGCTGGCGGCCCCGACCGCTGAGGAACCGACTCCTGCCGGGGACGGCGGCCAGCCGGATGTGATCGGGCTGCCTAACCCCGCCGCCGTCTACTGCGAGGGGTTAGGCTATTCGATGGAAGCCCGCCAGACGGAGGGCGGCGAGGACGCGGCCTGCATCTTCCCCGACGGCAGCGAGTGCCCCCAGTGGGACTTCCTGGGCGGGCGCTGCGGGCAAACGTGGACGTACTGCGCCCAGCAGGGCTACGTGCCGACAGACGCCGGTGGAAACATCGCCAACTGCACCTTCCCCGATGGCTCGTCCTGCCCGGAGATCGACTACTTCAACGGCGACTGCGCGCCCGCCGGGGGCGGGGAGCAGCCCACCCCTGAGGAAACCACCCCGCCAGACGTGACGTTCGAGGGCGTGAGCTTCTCCTACGACGACTCGGTCGCCAGCGCGGCGGTCGGCGAGGTAGCCCCCGCCGATGCGTTCATGGGCGGCGAGAACACCACCCCGGAGCACGTCATGTTCTCCTTCGAGGGCTATCCGCTGGCGGACACGATGCACAAGCCCCAGCTACACGTCTACCCGGTGGCCGAGTTCGAGGCATCGAGCGCGGTCGCGGCGGACGCGATTGCCAACTTGCGCGAGCTGCTGGCTGCGCCGCCCGCCGACCCGATGACGGCGGATTACGGCCCGGCGGGCATCCCCTTCCTGCCGCTGTTCAACGCCGCGCAGGTGTTCCACACCCAGGTCGAGTTCCTCGACTTCCAGAGCGGGAGCGGTGTGCGCTTCCTGACGCAGTACGATCAGGCGTACCTGCCGATCAACAACTATGAGCTGTTCTACACTTTCCAGGGAATGACCGCCGACGGCGCGTACTACGTGGCCGCGATCTTCCCGGTCTCTAACCCCGGCCTCCCGGCAGACTCTACCGGCCTGACCGAGGAGAACTTCGACGAATTTGTCGCGGGCTTCCAGGAGTACCTCGGCGACCTCGCGACCAACCTCGACGCGCAGGACGCGGCCAACTTCACGCCGAACCTGGATTTGCTCGACGCGCTGGTTCAATCGATCAAGGTCGAGTAACAGCCAGCGAGGCACGACAGACAACCGAACATCTTGATAATCAGAAAGCCACCCCGACGGGTGGCTTTTTTGTCGTATGCTCGATTGAATCAGCACCCAATGGGCTGACCGCTGACCGTTCTACCCGCTTCCCTTCGCCGGATGCCCGTGGTTCTCCGGCATCTGCGTCAGGCGGACGGCGACCGGCGCGAGCTTGGCCCAGTCGCGGTTGCGGGCGTAGGCCACGGCCAGTGTTTCCAGCGTGAGCCGGTCGTGGGGCGAGTCGGCGGCCTGCGCTTCGAGGAAGGCAACGACCTTGGGCGGCACCGGCTTATCGTCCCAGAAGAGCGCGTCGTACGCCTTGCGGAGTTGTTTCACAAACGCCGTCATCCGGGCGTATTCGCGCCGCTCACGGATCAGCCAGCGCACCGTCTCGACCAGTTCGTTCGCCGCCAGAGGCTTGACCAGGTAGTCGCGCGCCCCGGCCCGCATCGCGTGGAGGATGTCGTCGGCCTCGTTGACCAACGAGAGCATGATCACCTGGATCGAGGGGTCTTCGTGCAGGATGGCGCGCGTCGCCTCGGCCCCATCCAGGCCCGGCATGTCGTAGTCCATCACCACCACGTCCGGCTCGCGGGTGGTCGCCAGGGCGACGCCCTCCTCGCTGGTGGAAGCGGTGCCGACCACTTCCAGCTCTGGGGCGGCGGCGAGCATCTTCTGCAGCTCGCTGATCGAATCGGCCACGTCGGTGATCAACACCAGTTTAATCGTCGAGTCGCTCATCGGGCGGAATCCCTTTACACTGTGGGCTGCGCAGGCAATCTTAACTGTAGAGCGAGTCGGCGGATACGTCAACCCTGACCCTGGTGGGATTTGGTGGCCGGGCTGCCGACCCGCTGCAACGCCGAATTGCTAACAAGGAGACGGCCATGACATTGTGGTGGCAGCGCGGAATCATCTACCAGATTTACCCGCGCAGCTTTCAGGATTCGAACGGCGACGGGGTAGGCGACCTGCCCGGAATCATCCAGCGGCTCGACTATCTGCAATGGCTGGGCGTGGATGCGATCTGGCTCTCGCCCACCTATCCCTCGCCGATGGCCGACTTCGGCTACGACGTGAGCGACTATGTCGGCGTGAACCCGCTGTTCGGCACGCTGGCCGACATGGACTGGCTGATCGGCGAGGCGCACGCGCGCGACCTCAAGGTGATCGTCGACTACGTGGGCAACCACTCCTCCGACCAGCACGCCTGGTTCCAGGAGTCGCGCGCCTCGCGCAATAACCCCCGGCGCGACTGGTACATCTGGCGCGACCCGGCCCCGGACGGCGGCCCGCCGAACAACTGGCTCAGCCGCTTCGGCGGTGGCCCGGCCTGGACGCTCGACGAGGCGACCGGCCAGTACTACCTGCACTCCTTCCTGCCCGAACAGCCCGACCTCAACTGGCGGAACCCCGCCCTGCGCGAGGCGATGCTCGACGTGTTGCGCTTCTGGATGAAGCGGGGGGTGGACGGCTTCCGGGTGGACGTGGCCCACCGCTTTATGAAGGACGCGCAGTTCCGGGACAACCCGCTCCGACCGGCCTGGCGGGAAGACATGCCGCCCTACAGCCGCCTGGTAGAGGTATACACCAAAAACACGCCCGATAATCTAGAGGCCAACCGCTGGCTGCGCGCCGTCGTCGACGAGTACCCGGAGCGGGTGCTGATCGGCGAGCTGTTCCTGCCGCTGCGCGAGATGGTCGCATATTACGGGGAGGGCGACCAGTATCACCTGCCCTTCAACTTCCACCTGATCTTCTCGCCCTGGCGGGCGGACGTGACGCGAGCGCTGGCCGACAGCTACGAGTCGCTGCTCCCGGCGGGAGCCTGGCCCAACTGGGTGCTGGGCAACCACGACCAGCACCGGGTCGCCACGCGGGTGGGGGCGGCGCAGGCGCGGATGGCGATGACCTTACTCCTCACGCTGCGCGGCACGCCGACGATCTACTATGGGGATGAGATCGGCATGCCGGACGGCGAGATTCCCCCCGACCGCGTGCTCGACCCCCTGGAGAAGCGCTCCCCCGGCCACGGCCTGGGCCGCGACCCGGAGCGCACGCCGATGCAGTGGGACGGCGGCCCACAGGCCGGGTTCTGCCCGCCCGATGTCGCGCCCTGGCTGCCGGTCGGGGCGAGCTACCCGACCCTCAACGCCGCCGCCCAGCGCGAGGAGCCAACCTCGATGCTGGCGCTCACCCGGCGGCTGATCGCGCTGCGCCGGGAGCAGCCCGCCCTGCACGAGGGGGATTACCGCTCGTTCGGCTCGCCGCCGGGTGTGTTCCTGTTCGAGCGGGGCCAGGACGGCGATCGCTGGCTGGTCGCCCTGAACTTCACCGCCGAGCCGATCACCAGCCCGCTGCCGGAGGAGGTGTCACGGGCCGTCGTC
>JARRJX010000373.1:3515-4049 GCA_037388645.1 Chloroflexota bacterium | reverse complement strand
GCCAACGTGACCTCCCTGGTCTTGACGAGGCGGACGAGCGCGGCCAGCGTGAAAAGTGTCGCCGGTAGGGCCAGCCAGACCCCCGACTCGATGATCGGGCGCGTCGAGCCGGTGAGCAGACCGTAACGAATCACCATCACGTAACCGACCAGGGGCGGGAGCAGGGACGAGTTCTCATATTGGGTAGGGACATCGCCCAGCCAGAGGTACAGGGCAGCGACCCAGGCCACTAACACTGCGAACGGGATGCCGCCGATGGCGAACGCCTCTCCCCACTTCCTCTTGCCCAGGGCGGCGTGCAGGGCCACACCGGCAGCCAGGGGAATCCCCAGCTCTTTGGTCAGGGCGGAGAGGGCGAACAGGGCAATGGTGAGGGCGGGCCGGTCGTGGAGGTAGGCGACGATCGCCGCCAGGGCGAGGGCCATACAGAGCAGCTCGCTCAAATCCATGAAGAGGACGACGAGGCAGCCGATCCAGACCATGTAGGTCAAGCTGTACCAGGGGCTGGCCTTTCGGGCGGCGAGCAGATAGGCG
>JARRJX010000373.1:0-3472 GCA_037388645.1 Chloroflexota bacterium | reverse complement strand
CAGCGGGTAGAGGATGCGCATCAGGCGGAACGAGGGGCTGTCGAGCCGGGGGACGGAGCCTGCCCCGTCGCGGGCGATGTAGTAGTAAAACAGGCTGTCGTAGCCGACCCGGCCATCGGTGCCCAATCGAGCCAGCCGCAGGGGGTCCCAGCCAAACTGCACCTGGAGGGCAACCGCGAGGGCAACCGCACCGACGATCAGCGCCAGCAGACCGAACCGCCAGGCCCAACGCCTGGCCTGGGCGCTCTCCTCGGTCGAGAGCGACCGGGCCTGGGATCGATCGGAGTTATTCTTCGCCTGACTCACCGGCACCTGCCCTTTCCTGATTACATCTGCACGATAATGATGGGTAAAAACATCACCGAAGTCGACCAGAGGGCGGCGGCGTACGGTAACAGACGGCGGTGGCTCTCCGCCAGGTAGAACAGGCCGGTGGCGACCAGCGGGATGCCCACCCGCCAGGAGGCAATCGCGTGGGCCCAGGTTGCGGTAGGCATGATCAAGACCCAACCGGCCCCTACCAACACCAACGCCGTCGCCAGCGTGATCCCCCGCGTTTTAATAACCTGGATGAGCGCCCCCACCGTGAGAAGCACCGCCGGTAGGGCCAGCCAAAGCCCCGGCTCGACAGCCGGGCGCAGGCCGCCCATCACCTCCAGCCCCATCACGTAACCGACCAGGGGCGGGAGCAGAGTCGAATTGCCATATTGGGTAGGCACTTCCCCCAGCCAGAGGTACAGGGCGGCGACCCAGGCCAACAACACTGCAAACGGGATGCCGCCGATGGCGAACGCCTCCCCCCACTTCCCCTTGCCCAGGGCGGCGTGGAGGGCGACACCGGCGGCCACCGTCAACCCCATCTCTTTGCCCAGGGCGGAGAGGGCGAACAGGGCGATGGTGAGGCCGAGCCGGTCGCGGCGGTAGGCGACGATCGCCGCCAGGGCAAAGGCCATACAGAGCAGCTCGTTCAAATCCATGAAGAGGACGACGAGGCAGCCGATCCAGGCCGCATACGTCAGGCTGTACCAGGGGCTGGCCTGCCAGGTGACGAGCAGATAGGCGACCAGGCCGGTGCCGACGGCGTAGGCGATCAGATTGACCCCGATCAAGGCCCAAGCGAGCAGGGCGGGGCTTCCCAGGCTGAGGAGGCGGGCCAGCAGCGGGTAGAGGATGCGCATCAGGCGGAACGAGGGGGCGTCGAGCCGGGGGACGGCGTCCACCCCATACCGGGCGATATAATAGGCAAACTGGCCGTCATAGCGGTCCAGGTTGGCGAACCGCAGGGGGTCCCCGTCAAACCGCACCTGGAGGGCAATGACGACGGCAGCGGCCCCGACAATCAGTGCCAGCCCCCCCATACGCCAGGCCCAACGCCTGGCCTGGGCGCTCTCCTCCGCCGAGAGCGCCTGGCTCTGAGATTGATCGGGGTTACGCGTCAACTGGCGCACGGTGCAGCCTGTCCCTTTGTGGTTTACGTCCCGGCAAATAGAATAATAGGCAATAGTCTTCCACGCCAGTAGGCTCGAACAAAGGAGAGCGATCATGCAGGTTGAGATTCTTTACCGGCCATCCTTTTCGATGGCACAGATCACGCTGGCCCCCAGCGAGGAGATCCGGGTCGAGGCCGGGTCGATGGTCAGCATGTCGCCGGGCTTGTCGATCGACACCCGCGTGCAGGGCGGCCTGCTGAAGTCGCTGGCCCGTTCGATGCTGGGGGGCGAGTCGTTCTTCATGAACACCTACCAGGCCCCGGCCAACGGCGGGATGATCGGCGTTGCCCCGGCGCTGCCGGGTGACCTGTTCACCCTGGAATTAGCAAACGACAGCCTGCTGGTGCAATCCGGCTCGTTCGTCGCGTCGTCGATGGGGATCAACATCGACACCAAATGGGGCGGGGCGAAAACGTTCTTCGCTTCTGAGGGGCTGATCCTGCTGCACGCCACCGGCAACGGCACGCTGCTCCTGAGCAGCTACGGGGCAATCCACGAGATCACCCTGGGCGTGGGCGAGCAAATTACGGTCGACACCGGTCACCTGGTCGCCTACGACGAAGGAACGGGTTTCAACGTGCGCAGCGTGGGCGGGATCAAGTCGACGCTGTTCAGCGGCGAGGGGCTGGTGGTCGACCTGACCGGGCCGGGCCGGGTGCTGACCCAGACCCGCTCGCAGGACGCTTTCCTGGCCTGGCTGATCCCCAGGCTGCCACACGACAGCAACTCTTCCTGATCACGCCGCAGCCAGCGTAACTAAAAGGAGCCACCCCCCATCGGGATGGCTCCTTTTTCTGTGGCTAAAACGTCAGGCGGAGGCCGCTTACTCCTTCTCGGCCAGCACCGCCTGCGCCGCCGCCAGGCGGGCAATCGGCACGCGGAAGGGGGAGCAGCTCACGTAGTTGAGGCCGATCCGGTGGCAGAAGGCCACGCTGGACGGCTCGCCGCCGTGCTCGCCGCAGATGCCGACCTCAAGGTCCGGGCGGGTGGCGCGGCCCTCGTCGACGGCCATCTTCATCAGGCGGCCCACGCCGATCTGGTCAACCGCCTGGAAGGGGTTGGAGGGCAGGATACCCATCTCCACGTACTGGAGCAGGAACTTGCGCTCGGCGTCGTCACGGCTGATGCCGTAGGTCATCTGGGTGAGGTCGTTGGTGCCGAAGCTGAAGAACTCGGCCATCTCGGCGATCTCACCGGCGGTCAGGGCGGCACGCGGAATCTCGATCATCGTGCCGAACTTGTACTTGATCTCGATGCCCTTCTCCCCCATGACCTGCTTGGCGACCTCCAACAGCAGCGGCTGAATCGCCTTCAGCTCGTTGATGTGGCTGGTCAGCGGGATCATGACCTCCGGGTGGACGTCGACGCCCTCTTTGGCCGCGTCGCAGGCCGCCTCGAAGATGGCGCGCACCTGCATCTTGTTCAGCGGGGGCATCATGATGCCCAGGCGGCAACCGCGCAGGCCGAGCATGGGGTTAAACTCGTGATGGTCTTCCACGATGGCAAGGAGCTTTTCCTTCGCCGGGTCGCTCTTGCCCTGCGCCTTGAGGGTGGCGACCTGTTCGATCAACTCTTCCAGGGAGGGCAGGAACTCATGGAGCGGCGGGTCGAGCAGGCGGATGATGACGGGCAGGCCGTCCATCGCCTTGAAGATGCCGTAGAAGTCCCCGCGCTGGAGGGGCAGCAGCTCCTCGTCGAGCACGCGCTGGAACTCCGCCTCGTCGCCGGACTGGGCGGCGAGGATGGCCTTCTGGAACTTCTCGGTGCGCTCGCTGAGGAACATATGCTCGGTGCGGCACAGGCCGATGCCTTCCGCGCCGTACTGGCGGGCGCGGGTCGCCTGCTCCGGGTCGTCGGCGTTGGCCCACACGCCGAGGCGGCGGATGCCATCAGCCCAACCGAGGATCTGCTGAAGCTCCGGCTGCTCGTCGAACGATGGGGCCATCGTCGGCAGCGAGCCGAGGAACACCTGGCCGCTCGCG
>JARRJX010000372.1:0-3959 GCA_037388645.1 Chloroflexota bacterium | reverse complement strand
CGGTGACCGACTCCCCCGCTGTGATCGCCGCTACCGCCGCCGGGCAGGCGATGGCGGGCAGGCCGTTGTTGATCGCGTTGCGGTAGAAAATCCGGGCGAACGAGACGGCGATCAGCGCCCCTACCCCGGCCCACTTCAGGCAGGTGGCCGCCTGCTCGCGCGAGCTGCCGCAGCCCCAGTTGCGCCCGCCGACGACCACGTCGCCGGGCTGGACGGCTGCGGCGAAGGTCGGATCGAGGTCTTCCAGCGCGTGGGCGGCGATGGCCGCCGGGTCGGCCAGCGTGTAGGTGTATTTGCCCGGAAAGATCACGTCGGTGTTCACGTCGTCGCCGTACTTCCAGGCGTTTCCGGTGATGAGCATCGGCTTCCCTTTCACTGGATCACCTCCGCCGGGTGGGCGATCCGGCCTGCGGCGGCGCTGGCCGCGACGACCGCCGGGCTGGCAAGGTAAACGGGCGCGCCCGGCGTGCCCATCCGGCCATTGAAGTTGCGGTTGGCCGTGCTGATCGTCGCCTCGTCCGGCGCGGGCACGCCGAAGTGGTTGCCCATGCACGGCCCGCAGCCCGGCGTGCCGATCATCGCCCCGGCCTCCACCAGCGTCTCGACGTAGCCCAGCCGGATCGCCGCCTGGAGCACCCGTGACGAAGCCGGGATCACGATCAGGCGCGTGCCGGGGGCGACTTTTCGCCCGGCCAGGACCTTCGCCGCCGCCGCGATGTCCTCCAGCCGCCCGTTGGTGCAGGTGCCCAGGAACGCCTGCTGCACGGGCGTCCCGGCCACCTGGGAGAGCGGGACCACATTGTCGACCGTGTGCGGGCAGGCCACCTGCGGCTCGATCGCCCCGGCGTCGAAGTGGTGCTCTTCTCGATAATCCGCGTCCGGGTCGGGCGTGACCGAATCTAGATTGGGAAGAGAGCCAGCTGGGACGCGCCCCGCCAGCCAGTCGAGCGTCACCGAATCTGGCGCGATCCAGGCGTTCTTCACGCCCATCTCGGCCATCATGTTGGGCAGCACGAAGCGGCTCTCCATCGAGAGCGCGCCGATCCCCTCCCCGTGGAACTCGACCGAGGCGTAAATCCCGGCGTCCGCGCCCAGCGCGCCGACGATGTGCAGGGCGAGGTCTTTGGCCGTCACCCACTCACGCAGATGGCCGCTCACTGTGATCTTGATGCTCTCCGGCACGCGCAGCCAGAGCACGCCCGTCGCCCACAGCGCGGCCACCTCGCTGCGCCCGATCCCGGCCCCGAACGCGCCCAGCGCGCCGTAGTGGGTGGTGTGGCTGTCCGCGCCCAGCACGATCCGCCCCGGCCAGATCAACCCCTCCTCGCACAGCACCTGGTGGCAGATGCCCCGCCCGGCCTCGTAGAAGTGCGCCACCCCCTGCGAGGCGACGAAGCGCCGGATCGCGGCGTGGTTCTCCGCGTGGCGGGTGGTGGGGGCAGGCACGGCGTGGTCGAGCGTGATCGCCAGCCGGTCGGGGTGTTTGACCCGCTCGACTCCGATCTGCTCGAAAATGCGGGCAATCGCCGCCGTGTTGTCGTGGCTGAGCACCACGTCCGGCTCCACGTCGACCACCTGCCCGGCCCGGACGGCGTCCAGCCCCGCCCCGCGCGCCAGGGCCTTTTCAGCGAAGGTGTATCCCATCGTGGGCCGCCTCCCCTCGCTCGATCTGCTCTTTGTGCGCGCCGTCGCGCCCCGCGCGGCTGTCCGACCAGCGGTCGAAGCGCTGGACGACCGCGTCCTGGTAAGGCGCGGGGATGTCGAGCCGCCTCAGCCCGAACTCGCTCTCGGCCAGCTCAACCAGCACCTCGGCGGGCGATTCGTCGGGCTGGATGTCGTAGATGCGCTCCTTGAAGCGGCGCGTCACCTCGCGGGCGGTCGCCTCGTCGATTGAGTAGTACTTGATCTCCTTGAGGAAGTAGTAGATCACGTTCCAGCCGCTCAGCGGGCCGAGCAGAATCTCGCGCTCGGTCACGCCGAACAGGTCAAGCGGGTACGCCTCGTAGCTGGCGGCGTCGTTGAGCACCGCCTTGCCGTGCACCCCGGCAGTGTGGGTGCGGTTGGTCAGGCTGACCGGCTCTTTGGAGGGCACCAGCTTGCGGAGCTTGGCGGCCATCATCACGTTGATCGGGTACGAGCCGCGCAGGTTGTACCCCTCCAGCAGGTCGTAAGCGCGGTCGATGTACAGGTTGTAGAGCAGCGCCGTCACCGAGGTGATCCCCGACCGCTCGCCGATACCCAGCAGGGTCGTGTTGAGATATTGAATCCCCGCCTCGACCGCCGCCAGCGAGTTCGCCAGCCCGAACCCCCGGTCGTCGTGGAAGTGGCCTTCCAGCGCGGTGTCGGGGTAGCGCTCCCGGAGCGCCCGGATCCGCACCGCCACGCTGCGCGGGGTCGCCACGCCCACCGTGTCGGGCAGGCCAAGCCGGTCGACCAGCGGGGCGCCCGCGTCGTAGACCTGGAAGAGGTCGTCGAGCGGGGTGCGAAAGGCGTCCTCCCCGCTGAAGCGCAGGATCAGGTCGGGGTGGCTGCGCCGGGTTTCCTCGATCAGCGCGCTGGCCCGCCTCACGATTGAGTCGAGGCTCTGGCCGTGGCTGCTGCGGCGCGAGGTCTGCGAGGTGCCGATGTAGAAGTTCAGCCCGTCGAACCCGGCCTCGACCGCCGCCCGCACGTCGTCGGGGTGGCAGCGCACGTGGGCCAGCAGGAAGGTGTAGCCCTTCTGCGTGATCAGCGCGTCACGCGCGGCCTTGATCGCCTCGAAGTCGTCCCGCTCGTGCGGGCTGACTACCGGCGCGAACAGCTCCACGAACTTGACGCCGTAGACGATCAGCGCCCGGACGATCTCGACCTTGTCCTCCGGGGTGAAGAAATACTTGTAATGGTCGTGCAGCAGCGAGGACTGCGACCCTTCGCGCAGGGTGGTGTCGATCACCTCAAGCGGGCGCGGGGTGTAGTTGGCAAATCGAAAGGGTGTCATGGGCAGGCGTTCTCCTCCGCCATCAGCCGCGCCAGCGCGCTCGCCAGCACGCCGATGGCCGCGTGGTATTCGTCCAGGTCGATGTGTTCCTCCGGGGTGTGGTCGAGCGCCGAGTCACCCGGCCCGTAGGCCGCGATCGGGCAGCCCCAGGCGGGGCCGACCACGTTCATGTCCGAGGTGCCGGTCTTGACGACGAAGCGCGGCTCCCCACCCCGCTCCCGGATGGCAGGCAGGAAGGCGCGCACCAGCGAGGTGTTCTTGGCCGCCTGGTGGGCGCGCTCGCCGCCGCTGAAGGCCAGGTCGATCTCCGCGCCATTTTGATCGGCGGTGAGCACGTCCGATAATTCGGCGGCCAGCTCGTCGGGGCCGAGGTCACGCAGTGCTCCCTGGCCCGCTCCCACAGCCCGACCGCCTGCTCGGCGGGCAGGGCTTTCTCTCCGGCGGAGTGGGCGAAGGGCGCGCGCAGGGTGACGTGGGCCAGCAGCCGCCCCTTGTAACCGAGCGTGACCCGATCCCAGCCGCTCGGCTCGCCGATCACGCAGCAGGCCGGGGCCGGGCGGGTCGCCAGCAGGTGGCGCGCCCCTTTGCTGGTCGCCGCCTCCTCCTCCACCGCGCCGACCACCGTCACCCGCCAGCCATCGGGCACGGCCAGCGAGGCAGCAGCGGCAGCAAACGCGCAGAGCGGCCCCTTCGCGTCGACCGTCCCCCGCCCGGCCAGCGTCCCGTTCTCCCGCACCACCGGAAGGGTGCCGGGGAAGGTGTCGACGTGGCCCAGCAGCAAAACCTCGCAGGGGCCATCACCCCGCACGCCAACCGGGTTCCCGGCCTCGTCGACGTGCGCCGAGAAACCACGCGCGCCCATCCACTCAACCAGGTACGCAGCGGCCTCGCCCTCCTCGCCGGAAGGGCTGACAATACGCACTAACCCTTCCAGCAGATCGGCGGCCTCCTCCGGGCTGACATGTTCGCCCTGGCGAGTCTC
>JARRJX010000371.1:0-3478 GCA_037388645.1 Chloroflexota bacterium | reverse complement strand
GACGATCACACTCGTCACGTACAGCCGGTCGCCGGGGGACAGCGCGCCCAGGCTGAACGCCTGCACGGTCGCCGTGACCGGCCCCGGATCGGGGAAGATCGCCTCGATTCCGTTGATTTGCCAGACCAGCAGGTGGCGGCGCAGCGCCAGCCCGATCTGCGCCACGCCCAGGATCGCCAGCAGCTTGCCCCGCACACTTCCCCCCAGGCGGGGAAGCAGGCGTTCGGCGCGTGCGCAGGCCAGCGCCAGCAGGAAGATCAGCGGCAGGATCAGGAATCGGGCCGGGATCCGCTCGCTCTGGATGAGCGGCACGGGCAGCGCCCGGATCGGGCGGTAGAAATCGCTCAGCGAGAGGGCGAACAGCCCGATCAGCGGCGCGTCGAGCCGGGGGAAGGCCAGGTCGGCCAGCGCCGGGTCTTTGCGGAAGCGGGGCACGATCCCGAAAACCACGACGAAGGCCAGCCCCACCAGCCCAACGAAGGTGTCGAACTCCCACCAGCCCGCCCCATAGAGCAGGTCGGCGGTGCGCGGGGCGAACTGGGTGACGTAGTCGTAATCGCGGATCTGGGTGAGCGCGCCCAGCAGGTCGCCCAGCGTGGCGTAGCCGGTCAGGTAAAGCCGGTCCTGCCCCCCGAAGGTCACCGCCGCCGGGACGAACCGGAACGCCGAGGCGAGCAGGCTGGCCCCGATCGCCGCCAGCGTCAGTACGACGATTCGCCGCTGGGGCAGGTTGAACGCGGCCAGGAACAGCAAAAACAGCAGGCACCAGGTGTAGATGTGAAAGCCGCCCTGCAAGACGATCCCGAACAGCACCAGCGCCATCATGAGCGCCGTGCGGATCGTCGCCTCCCCGCCCACCAGCTCGAAGACCAGCAGCATGAAAAAAGGCAGCAGGAAGTAGGCGTTCCACATCACGTGCCCGATGGCGAGGTGGGCGGTGATGTAGCCGTTGAAGTTGAACAACAGGAACAGCGCGGCGAAGGGCACCAGCGAGAGCTGGAAGCGACGCATCAGCAGCAGGCAGCCCAGGAAGCCGAGCGTGTAGAAGAACAGCGTCTCGAACAGGGCGAAGCCCGGCAGCGTCATCGCGGGCAGGAGCAGCACGTGGGGGAAGAGCGATGTCTCCGGGATGCCCAGGAAGCGGCTGGTGGTCTGCTGCTCGCCCGTCATGAAGAACGGCACCTGCCCGGTGCGCAGTGCGTCCTGGGTGACGCCGTAATAGACGCGCTGCTGCCGCCAGTCGAAGGCGCTCAGCGCGATCTCTCCGTGGTTATATAGCGCCAGCCACATCAGCACGCCCACCGTGTACAGCCCGGCCAGCGCCAGCGCGATGAAGGCGCGGTAGCCGGGGCCGCGCTCCTCAGAGGGGAAGATCAGTGCGTCGAGCCGGTCGACGATGGATCGCAGCAGGGGCATATCAGGGCGCTCCGGTGGGGCGAATGGTTAATGGCAAACCTGCCCGCCTGATTGTAAACGATTGCCCCACGGTGTCAATCCGGGGCGCGATGTCAATCAGCCTCGACCACCTGGGCGCGCAGCACCCCCATGTACTCGACCTCCAGCTCCACCCGGTCGCCCGGCTTGAGCCAGTCGTCCGGCTCGCTCGCGCCCTGGGCCAGCAGGCTGCCGCCTCCCACCGCCCCGGAGCCAAGCACCTCGCCCGGATACAGCGTGATCCCCTCCGAGGCGCGGGCGATCATCTGCCCGAAGGTGAAGGTCAGGTTCTTCAGGTTGCTCTGCGAGCGCACCTGCCCGTTGACCCGCGCGATCATGCCCAGGTCGTACTGCCGTTCCCCTTCGTGGCCGGTCAGCCGGTCGGCCAGCTCGTCCAGCGTGACCAGCGCCGGGCCAAGCGTGACCGCGAAGTCCTTGCTGCGGGAAGGCCCCACCCCCAGCCGCGCCTCAAGCGCCTCGGCGTCGCGCGCCACCCAGTTGTTGACGATCGTCAACCCCGCGATGTGCTCCAGGGCGTGCGCCGCCGGGATGTTGCGGCCCGGCTTACCGATCACGCAGGCCACCCCGAACTCGTAGTCCAGCGCGGCGTCCCGCCAGGGCAGCGCCACCACCTGGTCAGGCCCGAAGATCGTGTACGGGTTCCCATAGGCGAAGGTCGGCGCGTCGCACCATTCTTCGGGCAGCGTGCGGTGGTGGTGCTGGGCCACGGCGCTGGCGTGGTTGAACGACCCGCTGAAGTCGCGCAGGCTGAGCGCGCTGGGAAGCGGGGCGATCAGCAGCACGTCCTGGCGCGGGCGGGCCACTGGCTGGCGTCCCGTCCCTTTGAGCTGCATGCATTCGTTGCCGGGCAGCACGTCCAGCAGCGCGTTCAGGTGAGGGACCATCTCCTCCCAGTAGTGGATCAGGTCGACCACGCGGTCGGGCAGTTGGCGGGCGCGGAAGCCACGCGCTCCCTGCGCCCAGGTCTGCGCTACCGCCAGGTCGACCACGCAGTCCTCGCCCAGCAGCGCCCCCAGCTTCACCTTCGGCGATTCGGTATCGACCGGCAGGTCAAGATAGGATACGAGTTTCATGATCACCTTCTCCGTCGTCAGTGTCTATAGAGGTATGGATGGCAGTGTGTCATTCGCAGAAATTCGATCATCCACATTATACTTGACTTTCACTGCCATCGAGGAGATTTCTTGGATACCCTGGATACCCCTACCCCCCTTCACTGGAAAATCATCACTGCCCTGACCGGGCTGATCATGGTGGGCGAGGCCGTCACCCTGTTAGTTGGCACGCTGCAAGGTGTGGGAGAGACCGGTAGCTGGCTCTCCTTGAAGAACGGCCTGCTGCTGCAGGTGGATATCATCACCGGTGTGGCCCTGATCCTGATCGCGCTGCTGGTGAAGGATTATCTTGGCTCACCGATCTTCTATGCCGTGATGGTGATTGCCGTGGTGACCCACGTTTTCCGCGACTGGGAATATTTCAACGGCGTGCAGAATGTGTTCCTGGTGAATCGGGGCCTGTTCATCCTCAACAATGTCAGGCTGGCCGGACTGTTCCTCCCGCCGCTGTTTGGTTGATCACACTATTTCTGGAGTGCTGACTATGGAGAATATTCGTCCTGGGATCACCGGCGAATCCACTGCCACCGTCACCCCGGCGCTGACCGCCACCCACCTGGGCAGCGGGGGCGTCGAGGTCTTTTCCACGCCCTCGATGGTCTCCCTGATGGAGCGGGCCGCCGTCGCCGCCATCGACCACCTGCTGCCGGAGGGGCAGGCCAGCGTGGGCACCGCCCTCGATATCAGGCACCTGGCTGCTACGCCGCTCGGCCACGCGGTGCGCGCCGAGGCCGAGGTGACCGCCGTCGACGGGCGAAAGGTGAGCTTCACCGTGCGCGCCTGGGACGAGGACGAGCTGATCGGCGAGGGCACTCACACCCGCTTCGTGATCGACGTGGCACGCTTCTGGGAGAGAGTGCAGAAGAAAACAGAATCGAGTACGGGCAAGTAACTTGGCTTAACTATTA
>JARRJX010000370.1:0-3488 GCA_037388645.1 Chloroflexota bacterium | reverse complement strand
GATGAACCTGAGGAGGAGTAGGCTATGGGCGAAAGACGCGAGGGGCGTCGGCTGGTGGTGGTCGTGGGGGCCGTCCTGGCCCTGGCGGCGCTGGCCTGCGTGTGCGGCGGGCTGACGAACGTCGGAGGCCGCGTGGTCGAAAACATCGCCGAGTCGACCCTGGAAGCCGGGATGGGCACGATCGAGGCCGGGCTGACCGAGATCGTGCCAACGCTTGAGGCGGCTCAGACCGAGATCGGGCCGACGCTCGAAGCGGCCCAGACGGAAATTGGCCCGACCCTCGAAGTGCAGCTTACCCAGGGCATTGAGCTGCCCGAAGAGATCCCCGGCGCGCTGAGCCAGTGGGCGGTGGCCGCCAGCGCGAGCAGCCAGTACGGCGAGGACGCCTATTCGGCGAACCAGGCGACCGGCGAGCCGGACACCCCCGAATGTGGGGACATCAGGACGGCCTGGGCGAGCGCAAACAGCAGCGGCATCGATTGGCTGCGGGTGGAATACGAGACGCCGGTGATCCCGGTGCGGATCGCCATCTACGAGACCTATAATCCGGGTGCGATCGTCAAGGTGGAGACGGTGAACGAAAACGGCGAGGCGACAACCGTTTACCAGGCGGAGGCCGCCCCCGTCGAGGACTGCCCGCGCGTGCTGGAGGTTCAGGCACTTGGCACCTTCGAGGCGGTCAACGCCGTGGTCATCAGCCTCGATCAGAGCAATCACACCGGCTGGGACGAGATCGACGCGGTGGAGCTGGTCGGCATTCCTGCACAGTAAGGCGGTTTTAACCGGTCGTCCATCGGCCAGGAACCGACCATGATCATGCAGGGGGCGTGATGTTTCGCGCCCCCACCGGCCAGCGGCGCGCCACCGAACCAGGGGAGGAACGATGTACAGAAGACGCCTGATCGAGCGGGAGCGGGCGGCCAGTTATCTGTTCACGATGCTGCTCGCCTTCGCGCTCACCATCCTGATTACCCGGCTCTTCCTGGAGCTGAGCGGCTACCCGCAGATCGGCAACGAGCAGCTCCACATCGCCCACGTGCTGTGGGGCGGGCTGATCGCTGCCGTGGGCGCGACTCTCCCCCTGATCTTCGCCAACACCTTTGTGCTGGAGGTCAGTGCGGCCCTGATCGGAGCGGGCCTCGGCCTGTTCTTCGACGAAGTGGGCAAGTTCCTCACCCAGAACAACGACTACTTCTTCCGCCCGGCGGCCTCGGTAATCTATGTGCTGTTCCTGCTGGGGGTCTACGTCTACATCACCGTGCGGCGCGGCGAGCCGGATGCGCAGACCCGCCTCCACCACGCTCTGGCCGCCATGCAGGAGATCGTCGACGGCGACCTCGACCCCCAGGAGAAGGCCGACCTGGAGCGGATGCTCCGCGCGACCACCAGGGCGGAGGACGCCATCCCCGACGTGCACGAGCTGGCCGAAGCGCTGCTTGTCTTCGTCCGGGAGCAGGCCGACGTCGTTCCGGCGCGCCACACGCTCCTGCGCGACGCGCTCCGGGACGCCCGCTGTTGGGTCGAGTCCACCCTGCTCACGCGCGGCGTGCTGCGCGCCCTGCTGATCCTCAGCACCGCGCTGCTGGGGCTGCTCTCGCTGGTCGACCTGGCGGCGCTGCTGCGCGGGTTGGGCGACCCCCAGCAGATGAGCAGGCTGGTACAGGGCTGGGCAGCCCGCGCCAGCCTGACGAGCGGACAGGAGGCGACCTGGTTCGTATTGATGATCGGGCTGAAGGCGGTGGTCGGGGTGGCGCTGCTGATCGCGCTGGTCCAGATGCTCCGGGGCCATGAGGAGCAGGCGATCCTCTTCGCGCTGGCCGGGCTGCTGCTCTCGATCGCAGCGGTGAACGTGCTGCTGTTTTACTTCGCGCAGTTCGTCGCCGCCGCCTACGCGACCGTCGACTTTCTGCTGATCGCCGCCCTGAACTTCTACCGGAGGCGTTACCTGCCCGCGACCGAGGCCGACCGGCGCAGCCAGCGCGCGCCCTGAGTATCCTGATCGCCAACGCCCTCAACTACACGCCCCCCGCTGGGCGGATCAGGGTCAGCGCACGCCTTCAAGGGGCAGAATGGCAAAAAGCGGGGCCGGGGATCTCAGCTGGTTGGCCGCCGGGCAAGCACGTTGTTGATGTCGGCGTCGACATCCAATAATTCCAGGACGCGGGACGGCGTATTGGCTGGAACCAATGTGTTTCGGTCGACGATCACCTCAAGCGAATACCCATCGTCGAACATCGAAGCCAGGAAAGCGTTGATGTCCACCCCCATGCGCTCGGCCATGTAGGGGATGTACTCAAACATGATATACTCCGGTTTGTAAGTCCCCAACCCGGCGATCACCCAGGCCTCAGAACCCACCACATCGATTTTTGCCAGTTTGATTGGCCTGTCTAGCGCCAGGTTGTCGAAGTATTCCTCGCCCCGGACGACCTCAATCTCAGCCAATGTGCTGTCCTCGTCTAACATTGCCAGGCTGCACAGTCCTCGGCTCTTTTGGCTCTGGTAGAATGTCTTGGTTTCATTCTCTTCGCCAAACGCATAAGGCACGACAATGATCTGGCTTTCGTATCCGTTCAGGCTGATGTTTGTCTTCAGGTACTCCAGGTTGATCGGGTCTGGCTCAACGGCGATGACTGTACCGTCCCGCCCAACTGCCCTGGCGAAAAACATGGTGTGAATACCCATGTTTGCGCCCACGTCCAGCACGACGTCTCCTGGATTCAACAGGGAGGTAAGAACAGCAATAATCTCATCCTCGTACCCGCCGTCCAGAACCAGACTGCTCGGTAGGAAAAGATCGTCCGGGTGATGTTTGAACCGGAAGCCGTCGATGGTGATCTCGTTGGAATCGTGGAGCTTCATGGTCAATGCATAGTGCAAATTGCGCAGCGCTTTGATCCGGCGCAGTGGCGTTTGGCGGGCGATATGCTTGACAGACCTGAGGATGGCAATGGATAAGGCTTGTTCAGACACGGTTTTCTCTTTCGTCGGCGATTCAGAACAGGATATGTGGGTTATGGTGCTCATTGTTCGGATTTGGCTTAGGAGCACAACTGCATCAACCTACCCAGGAGAAGATAGCAGTTTGTTCGTAATTGAGCCTGCACAGATGGAGCCATATGACTCCTGCAGACCTGGCGGTGATCGCTGGTCGAACAGTGCCGCGTAAAGATTTGTTCAGCCTATGTCTGAAGTGGCTGTCCAATCAGAAGAAGGTAATTATACCACGGCTTATCGGGATACCAGAGCGGCCTCACCAATGACATGAGGCCGCACCGGGCTTACGCGCGCCACAACGCCTTCCACGTAGGGAAGGGAATCAAAGCACTACCTGATGCTTTGTCATGATCAGATAGGGGAAACAGCGCTGACCAGTGGCGTGGCTTGGTTTTAACGTCATGACTGACATAACGAATGCCTATTGCCACGAAGGAAAGGTATCTGTTCCTACAAGTAAGGCGATACAGGTTGTTAATTCTGACCTAGCT
>JARRJX010000369.1:0-8378 GCA_037388645.1 Chloroflexota bacterium | reverse complement strand
CAGGTGCTGATCCCCGTGGTGCTGATCGGGGGTGGGCTGTTCCTGCTGGTGCGCCGTGGTTCGGCTCGCCGCGAGCTGGCCGCCCCGCCATCCGCTCCGCTGACCGGCCCGGAGGCGGATAAGTCGCCGGTGGTTGAGGCGCGCGAGATAAGCATCGAGCGGTAGATCGTCTCATTCTCATCCTGGCAGGCGTCTGGCTGTTGGCCGCGCCTGCCTTTGGATTCTCCTCCATCCCCCCGGCGAGGAATATCATCCATTTTAGCCTGAGGAATGAATCGATTTTGGCCCCTGCCTGTTGTGTTCCGTTCCCCGGCACGATAGACTGGAATTACTGGCCGATAGAGTGTGAGCAAGATCATGCGTCGTTCGTTCATATCCATGACGTGGACCCCCGGTGTTGAGCTTGAAGACGCTCAGACCATGGTCCGCACCGTCGAAGACGTGTACGGCATCCTGCGCCGCAGTTTCGGCGAGCCTGGTCAGTTCGACCCTCTGCCCATCGTGCGTGTGTTCGGCTCCTGGACGATCCCGGCCTGCCCCCCGCACGCGGTCTATGGCAGCATGGATTGGTTTGTGACGCACAGCCTGGACGACACCGGCAAGCGGATTTCCGCCGCGCGCTTCCTGGAGAACGTCCGGCTGGAGCCGTGGCAGGCCAACAACCCGCACCTCGACCTGTGCATGACGGAGCATGTGGTCGTCGACGACCGTGGCTCCGCCGCCTCGCCGCTGGGGGTGATGGGGGTCAGCCAGCGGTCGTTGGCCTCCCTGATCTCGCTTTCTCCCCTGGACAGCATCGCCAACCCCGACCTGCGCAAGCTGGCTATCCGCCACGTCGTCGCCCACTTCCTGGGCCTGCTCTTCGACGTCCCCATCGTCAACCGGACGGAGCACGTCGTCGAGCGGGACGGCGACCTGTTCTGCTCGCACGAGTGCGCGATGCGCTACACCGATTCGTCGAGCGCGGCGCTGGCTTTCGCCCAGCAGCAGGCCGCCAGCAACCAGATTTTCTGCGACGCCTGCCAGCGCGACCTGCTTGCCCAGGTGGTCGGGTTCCACTACGGTTTGAACTAGCGCTCATACGGTTCGGATAAGTTCACAGCGTGTTGAAAAAGTATACAGCATGATGGAGTCAGTCTCGAATGGAGGCGGGGTCGATCCAACGAGGCGTATTTCAATTTGCTGGTGAGGCCTGAAAGGACAGCACCACACAGCTCACCCGCTTTTTGAAATGCACTCAACACTCAAACTGGTTGTGTGACGCTCCGAAGTTAGAGATATACTCACAATCAGTGTGCCTTATCGTGAGGAGCATATTGTTCAACAAAGAGAGGAATTACGTTGGATACGTTTGAAGTGACCACATTCATCAATCGTCCCCCGCAGGAAGTCTTCGACTTCATGACCAATCCGGCCAACGCATCCCGGTGGCAAGCCGGCACCAAGTCCGCCCAATGGACCTCCGAGGGTCCGGTCGGTGTGGGATCGATGTACCACACTGTATCCAAATTGGTGGGGCTTGAAATGACAATGGATGTCGAGATCACGCAATGGAATCCGCCCAACGTGTGGGGGATGAAATCAAGCAGCGGCCCGATGAAATTCGAGGCCACGATGAACTTTGAGTCAAAGGATGCCGGCACGCTGGTGATTCAAAATTTCCGGGGTGAGTTGGGCGGCTTATTCAACATTGCTGAGGGCATGGCTGTCAAGCAGATGCAAAAGCAGGTGGAAACGGATGGCCAGACGCTCAAGAAGGTGCTGGAAGCCAGCTAGTGAGCGTCAGGCTATCACGCCGATAGGCGCATTCGCATAGCGGGCGGAGGCAAACCTCAAGCCGCACACCCAGGTGATGAGGCTCTTAGTCACCACGGCAGATGGCCCAGGCCCTTCTGGATGCAAGTATCCATCTGCCGTGGGTGGCTTAGAAGCAAGCATAGAAGAAGCTGATTGGGTGAAAGCTTAATCGAATACGGAATCGTTTAACCCGGTTTTTCTGCTGCCCAACCCTGCGTTCCGCACGGTATTGCTTCTAGCGCATTCTTTCGTTTTCGCCCCTTCGGCGCTATGCTTGGCGCATGCGTTTCTCGTCCAACGATCGGATTTCTTCCCCCCATTTGCTGATCGGCCCGTTGGCCTGTCTGTTGTTTGCCAGCCGGGTCGGGGCCGAGTGGGGGGCGCTCGCCCGGTGGCCCCTGGGGGCGGTTGTGGGCGGGCTGATTGGGGCCGCGCTGGGCTTCCTGGTCGCGAGAGCCATGCTGGCGAAGGCCGCGCCAGGCCGGATGTGGCCTGCCTATCTGCTTTACCTCTACGTCCTCTACCCCTCGCTCGATCTCAGGCTGGCCGCCCTCGTCCTGATGCTGGCCGCGCTGGCTGCTTGCTTCGCCCGCCGTCCCGACCTTCGCCACCCCCGCCTCCTCGATTACGGCGTGTTCCTGGGCGCGCTGGCGCTCTACTGGCTGACTCTCTCCCCCGGCCTGCTGCCCGCCGACGCGGGTGAGTTCCAGCTCGTCGCCGCCCGCCTGGGGGTGGCCCACCCGCCCGGCTATCCGCTCTACACCCTGCTCGGCAAGGCGTTCACCCTGTTGATACCCGCCAACCCGGCGCGCGGCCTGAACCTGTTCTCGGCGGTGACGGCGGCGCTGGCCGTCACGCTGGTCGGGCGCGCCGCGCGCCGCCTGGGGGGGAACGCCTGGGCCGGGCTGGTCGCTTCCGCCTTCTTCACCGCGCTCTGCCTGGATTGTCTGGCCGCCTATCGAAAGACCGGGAACGCCCACACGCTGGCCGCCTTCGGCCTCTCGCTGGGATTAGGAATTGCCCACCACCCCTCGCTCGCCTTTCCCGGCCTGTTTTTCGTCGTTTACCTGCTGCTCGTCGAGCCGTCTCTCGCCCTCCGGCCCGCGAGCTGGCTTAAGCCGGTCGGTGGATTCCTGCTCGGCTTCCTGCCCTGGCTCTATTTCCCGCTGCGCCTCCTGTTCGCCGCCCGCCATCCCGCCCCCTATGCCCCCGCCGACCTGGCGACCTGGGGCGGCTTCTGGCGGCACGTGCTGGCGCGCGGCTTTTCCGGCGACCTGTTCTATTTCCGCACGCCGGTCGAGCTGGCCGACCGCTTCGCCATCTGGCTGAACATCCTGACCCTGCAATGGAATCTCGTGCTGCTCGCGCTGGCCGCCCTCGCGGCGCTGATCCTGGCCTGGCGGCGCTGGCGGGTGCTGATCCTGCTGGGCGGCGGGATCGCCCTGCACAGCCTGGTCACGATGACCTACCGCGCCCCCCAGACGGTCGAGTACCTCGGCCCGGCCTACGTGCTGCTGGCCGTCCTGCTGGGGGCCGGGCTGGGGGAGCTGGCTCCACCGGGCGAGACTCGCCCAGTATGGGCTGCGTCTCGTGCGTTTGGGGTGGCGTTAGCGCTGGCCGCCTGCGCCGCCCTCCTCGCCGCTAACCTGCCCAGCCTGTCCTACCTGGCTCAGGACGACTCGACCCGCGACACCGCCGAATCGCTGTTGGAAGAAGCCCCACCCAATGCCCTGATCCTCGCCAACTGGCACTGGTACACGCCGCTGCGGGCGCTCCAGGCGCTCGAAGGCGTCCGGCCCGACGTCGAGCTGGTGTACGTCTTCCCCGAAGGGGCCGAGCCGCTCGCCCAGACCTGGCTGCGCCGGATCGAGGCGGGCCTCGCCGCGCGCCCGGTGGTCGTCACCGGCTTCTACCCGGCCCAGTACGCCGCCTCCCCCTATTTCTTCGAGCCGCTGGCGGTGGGCTGGCGCGTCCGCGAAGCGCCGCGCGCCGATCTCCCCCCCGACCTGGACGCGCTCAATCAGCCCTTCGAGGGCGGCCTGACGCTGGTCGGGGTGAGCGCGCTGCCTTCGATCCGGGTCGGCGAGACGTTCGAGGTGCGGCTCGCCTGGCGGGTCGACCAGCCGTTTGAGCGAGACGTGACCGGCTTCGTGCATTTCACCAACGCCTCCGGCCAGGTGATCTCAGGCGGCGACCGCCTGCTGCCGACCAGCCGCGCTCATCCCGGCGACGTGCTGGTCGAGCGGTACACGCTGGGCATGCCGCCCTTCGGCCTGCCCTCCAGCCAGGACAGCTATCAGTTGCAGGCGGGCCTCTATGCCGTCGATCAGGGTGGGGCGATCCGGCCCATCCCCTCCGCCGCTGGGCTTGAGCGCGTCCCCGTTGCCCCGCTGACGGTCGAGCCTGCCCGCTGGCCCGCGCCGACCGGCCACCTGCGCCGCGCCGTCTATGCGGACAGCGCGCGCCTGCGCGGCTACGATTGGGAGGGCGGGGCGCTCTACCTGCACGTCCTCCTGCCCGATGGTACCCCCCAGACCGTCGTCACCTCGCGGGAGAATCTCGCCGGGGCGTTCGAGCAGATTAGCGGCGGCGCGCCGCGCATCGGCCCGTGGGGCGTCCCACTGCCCGCCGCCCTGCGTTTGCCCGATCCAGAACCGGGCGATCGCTACGTGGCGCTCGGCCAGGACATGGTGCTGGTTCGCAGTGATTTGAACCCCGCCCGCCCGCTGGCTCCCGGCGAGGCGATCACCATCGACTTGACGCTGCTCAGCGCCCGCCCGCTGCTCGTCGACGACGTGACCAAGGTCGACCTGGTGGGCGAGGGCTACGCCTGGCGCGCCGCCCCCTCCGACCACGTCCCGGCGTCCGGCGCGCTGCCCACCCTCAAGTGGCTCTACGGCTGGCGGGTCGTCGACCGCCACCGGCTGGCCGTCCCCGCCGATGCCTCGACCCTGCGCGCCACCGCCGAGATGTCCGCCTACGACCACTTCACCGGCCAGCTTCTCCCCCTGCTCGACCCCTCGCTGGCGCGGCAGGGCATCGCCGTGCCGCTGTATCGTTGGGAGCCTGAGCTTGCCTCTCCTTCAAAATTTGACAACTTGCCCCCCGATATGGTACTTTCAGCGTCAACACGCGATAACACAGTGCTTATACTCCGGCTGCCGGAGGGTTTTTAGCTACATAAAAGCCCTGCGGTTTTCTTTATATCGCATCAGCCGGGGGTAAAGTGTTTCACGAGAAGTTTTTAGAAAACTTTCGTGAAACCTCAAGTAAAAACCGGGTGCAAAGCAACTTCGGTAACTGGAGTTACTTTCCGGTTTTCACCGGGATGCCGTCGCGTGGGTATTGGTACGAGATGAAAGGGGAGTATTGGAACATGGAAGCGAGACTGACCGGAACGGTGAAATGGTTCAGCCTGGCCGAAGGCGTGGGCCTGATCGACCCGGATAACCACACCCAGCAGGACGTCCTCGTGCAGCGCTCGGCGCTGGTCGACCGGCGCAGCCTGGAGAAGGGGGAGCGGGTCGTCTTCGACCTGCGAACCACCGCGCGCGGCTGGGAGGCGGCGGGGGTGATGGTGCTCGGCAAGCTCGACGGCCTCGTCTCCGACTGATCGGGGGCGCATTCGCGCCTGAATAAACGTCAAAAAAATAATCGGACGGGCACTCGAAACGCCTGTCCGGTTTTCTTTTTCCGATAAGCTGATTGGCTGACTCGCTGAAATGCTGACAGGCTGATTGGCTTCCCGCTCCTACGGCAGCGGGCCGAGGTGAATGCCCGACGAGTAGGGCGGGTCGTCCAGCGGGGCCATCACGTAGATCGGGTTGCCACCCGGCCCGGTCATCATCCATCCGCCCTCAAAATGCTGCCACAGGCTGCTGACCTCCGCCTCAGACCCCACCGCCCAGCCCAGCGCCTCCCGGATGAAGGCGTTGCTGCGCCACGCTTTGCCGAACCCCCGCACCGGCTGGAGCAGCCCGTTGGGGGGCTGCAAGGCCGGGTCGCCCTCCGGCTCCCCCTCGCGGAAGGTGTCGGCCACCCGCCACCACGAGTCCGTCTGGTCCCCCTGCCGGATGCGCAGCTCCGAGATCACAAAGATGCTCTTGTCCGATTCCCGCCAGAACATCACGCCGTATTCGAAGCGCTGGAACACGCCCCGCACCTCCTCGACGCCGCCTACCGGGCAGCGCATCAGCGCCTTGGCCTGCTCGATGTTCTGCCACACCGGCGTGAAGGGCATCGGCGGCGCGTTGCAGGCGACCGGTGTCAGCAGCAGCGGGGCCTCCGGGGAAGGGGGCGGCCCGAACGTCCCGATTGGCTGCGTCGGCTGCTGGAGCACGACGCCCGTCGGCAGCGGCAGCGTTGGGCCGGGCGTGGGAGCGAGTCCGCTCTGGTCGGTCGCGTCGGGCGCTGGCGTGGGGGAGAGGGCCGGTGTGACGATTGCCTTGCCGGGCGTGGCGAACAGGTCGGCGACCACGAAGGCGTCGTCCGCCGGTGACGTGGGCTGGCAGCCTGCCACGCTAAGCAGGGCGAGCGCCATCGCCAGCGCGGCCAGGATCGGGATTGGGTTGATGCGGTCAGACGCTCGTTTCATCGGGTTGCCTCGCCGATGCCAGTGTAGCAGAATCCGGTTGGAATGGCTAGAAAACAACGCCGCGCCGGGATATCCCGCTCGCGTCCAGACTCGTCAGCCCCCTGCCGCTGGTGTACACTACAATCGACCAGGTCAATCGGTGCCAGTTCGTCCGCAGCTCGCACCAGGCCCATCCGGCTTTTTATAGATAGGCTTTTCATAGACAGACTCATCATATCCTCCGGGGAGATGGCACAGCAATGGATCCACTTATCGGGAAAAAACTGGGGAGTTACGAGATCGTCGAGCTGGTTGGCAAGGGGGGCATGGCGAGTGTGTATCGCGCCTTCCAGCCGTCGATGAATCGTGACGTCGCCATCAAGATCATCTCGCAGTCGATCAGCGAAAACCCGGCGTTCGTGCAGCGCTTCAAGAACGAGGCCCAGCTCATCGCCCAGCTTGAGCATCCGCACATCCTGCCCGTGTACGATTTCGGGGAGCAGGACGGCATGCTCTACATCGTCATGCGCTACATGTCCACCGGCACCCTGGCCGACCTGATCAAGGGCGGTGGCATGACCCTCAAGGCGATTGAGACTACCTTTTCCCAGGTGGCGCTGGCGCTCGACCACGCCCACAGCCAGGGCATCATCCACCGCGACCTCAAACCGGCCAACGTGCTGATCGACCAGCACGGCAACGCCTTCCTGACCGACTTCGGCATCGCCAAGTCCGTGGGAAGCACCATGCACCTCACCCGCACCGACAGCGTCGTCGGCACGCCCACCTACATGTCCCCGGAGCAGGGCATGGGGGAGGACCTGGACTCCCGCTCAGACATCTACGCGCTGGGCATCCTGCTCTTCGAGATGATCACTGGCAAGCTGCCCTTCGAGGCCGAGACCGCGATGGCCGTGATGCTCAAGCACATCAACCAGCCGCCGCCGCGCCCCAGCGAGGTGCGGGTTGGCACCCACCCGGCGCTGGATGCGGTCGTGATGCGGGCGCTGGCGAAGAACCGCGACCAGCGCTACCAGCGCGCCAGGGAGATGGCCGACGCGGTCAAGTATGCGGTGGCCGTTGCCACCGGGCAAACGCCGGCCCCCGGCCTCCAGCGCACGCTGATCGAGAACGAGGCCGCCACCAGGCCTTCCCAGGGGCCGTCCGCCGGGCCGGAGGCGACTCTCCGGGAGCCGGTGCCTGCCGCGCCTGCCGCCACCACCGGTGAGGCAGGGGCGGGCGTGCCTGCCGGGGTGCCCACCCGCCCGGCGGCTGGCTCGGCTGGTCTGGCGACCCCGCTCCCCCCGACCATCGCCGCCGTCGGCCAGATCGAGGTCAAGCTGAACCCCTGGTCGGCCTGGCTGGCCGGGCAGGAGGCACTCGGCATCTGGCTCCAGGCGTTTGTTTTAAGCGTGGCGGTGTTTGTGCTGCTGGCCCGCCTCACCCCCGGCTCTCTCTTTGAGAATGCCGTGATCGCCGCCATCCCCGGCCTGTTGTTATATGGGCTGCTTCGCGCCCCGATGGTGGGCGGGTTGGTCGGCTTTATCATTATCATGGTGCCTCTGATGGCCCACGCGCCGGGGCTGGCGATCCTGTGGGTGATCATGACCGTCGTCGCCGGGGCGCGCCTCAACTCCCGCGAGCTGATGCTCCAACTCGTCACCATCGTCGCCGCCGGGTCGCCCCTGGGCCTGATGGTGCCGCTCGTCGCGCCCTGGTGGCTGCGGGCGCGCCGCGCCGTGCTGCCTGCCGCGTTGGGCGTGTTTTTTGCCATCCTGTTCGCCCTCACCCTGGGCAGCCCTAACGCAGGGGGACTGCTGCCCGTACCCCAGGCGCTCAGCCCCGATACCTTCATCCTCAGCCCCTTCGACTCCGGCTACCTGAGCATATTCGAGCCATCTGTGTGGGGTGCGGGGCAAACAATACCATGTTTATTGGGGATGATCCATTGTTTCATCAGATAACCATCTGAGATAAGTACAGGTATGCCACTTGAAAGAGACTCAAG
>JARRJX010000368.1:0-5641 GCA_037388645.1 Chloroflexota bacterium | reverse complement strand
GGAACAGCGGCTCGTAGACCAGCCCGAAGGTGCCCATCGCGTAGCCGCCCGTGTTGAAGGGGTTCCAGCTTGAGGGCGGGCCCCACTGCGTGCCGCTGGTGTACAGCGTCTCGCTCCGCACGTAGGTCGCGCCTTGTGCTTCCTCGGCGGATGCTGCCTCGGCCATGGCCGCTTCCGCGTCGGCCTGTGCCTGTGCCAGCTCTGCCTCCAGCGCGGCCACCTCTTCCTCGCTTGCGCCAGACTGAGCCTCTTCCAGTTGGGCCTCAAGGTCGGCGATGCGGGCTTCAGCGTCGCTGGTTCCCGCCGGTGCCGCCGGGGCGCACGCCGCCAGCACCAGGCTGGCCACGATTAAGATACTGATGGTTGCTAAGACTCGCTTACGCATGTTCTTTCTCCTTTTAATTGGTTACTGTTGGGAGAGTGATGAGCCGGTTACTCATGTGCGGTCGTGCCAGTTTTCACCTCCTTTGAATTGAATAGACGAACAGCTTGATCGACTTATTGGGAGCGCTCCCAACATTGAGAAGTTATTTTGAAGGTTATTCGCCGTGTCCATGTTTGCTTTACTGCCGTTTTTGGGATGCGCCGCAGGAGCTGCGAACGATCAGTTCCGTGTCCATGATGACTCGGCGTGCGGGTTCTATCCCATTCTCGATTAAGTCGATCAAAGTTTCCACGGCTTTCGCACCGAATTCAAGAACGGGTTGGTGGACGGTGGTGAGTAGGGGCTGTCCATGGATGGTAAGTGGCAGGTCATCAAATCCGACGAAGGCGATGTCCTCAGGGATGCGCAAGCCCGCCTCTTGGACGGCGCGCATCGCGCCAATTGCCATGATGTCGGAGGCGGCGAATACGGCGTCAGGGTGGGCGGCAAACAGGTGCTGCATCCCGGCGTATCCACTCTCCTCGGTGAAGTCACCTTCGACGATTAACGATTGGTCTATCGCGTGGCCATGTTCTTCCAGCGCTTTCAGGTAGCCCGTCTTGCGATCCAGGCCCGCGGTGCTGCTGTTCGGCCCCGTGATCGTCCCGATGCGCTTGTAGCCTAGCTGGATGAGATGGCTGACCGCTCGGTGTGCTGCCTTGACGTTGTCGATGTCGATGTAGCTGATGCCGTTTGATTGAAAAGGACGGCCTACGATGAGCAGCGGGGTGTTGAGTTCCACCAGCCGGTCGATCAGCCGGTCGCCGTGCTCCGCCGATTGCAGGAGTATCCCATCCAACAGTCCCCTGCGCGATATCCGTGGGAATATTTTCTCCTCGTCATCCTCCGTCCCGACGATAAAGAGGCTGAGCGTATAGTTATACTGGTTGCATGCCTGGGCGATTCCCTGGGTCAGGTGCGGGTAGTACGGGTCGGTGAAGAAGAAGCTGACGCTTCGCGGCAGCACCAGCCCGATCATCCACGATCGCTGCGAGGCGAGGGTGCGGGCTGCTGCATTCGGGTGGTAGCCTGTTCGTCGGATTACCTCCCAGACGCGGCTGCGCACTTCTGGGCGGACGTTGGGATGCTCGTTGACCACGCGCGAAACGGTTGAACGCGACACACCGGCTTTTTTGGCGATGTCTTCGAGTGTCAGGTTTGACACCAGGGGCTCCAGCTCTGCGGTGCTCCCACCTTTTGGGAGCGCTCTCAAAACCTGATTCCATTGTAAGCGCATTTTTGTGTGTTTGTCAACCAAGTGGTGATCCGGACTTCAAAAATCAGGTCTGGATCACACGCTGGAGTTCGCCTTGACGAACGCAACGATTTCGCCCACGTAGGCATAAGCCAGGCACACGACCGTGTCCGCTCCGCCGTAATAAATCGCCATCCGCCCGCTCGCCGGGTCGGTCAGGGCGGCGCAGGGGAAAGCCACGTTCGGCACGTCGCCCGTGCGCTCGTAGGGGGCCTGGGGAGCCAGCAGGTACGGCTCGCCCCGGTAGCGCACTTTCCACGGTTCCTCAAGGTCGAGCAGGGCCGCGCCAAAGCTGTAGACGAAGCCGTTGCACGAGGTCAGCACGCCGTGGTAGATCAGCAGCCACCCCTCGTCCGTCTCGATCGGGATCGGCCCCGCGCCGACCTTCGTCGCCTGCCAGCCGTCGGTCGCCCCCATCACGAAGCGGTGGCGTCCCCAGTGGGTCAGGTCCGGGCTTTCGCTGTGGCTCAGCATTGCGTACTGCCCGTTGATCTTCCGTGGGAAGAGCACGCCGTTCCGGTTGAAGGGCAGGAAGGCGTTCTCCATCTGGTAGAACGTCTCGAAGTCGTGTGTATATCCCACCCCGATCGTCGGGCCGTGGTAGCCGTTGCACCAGGTGATGACGTAGCGATCCTCCAGCCACACCACGCGCGGGTCGTACCCGTATTCGAACTCGTTGATCTCGGCGGCTCTCCGGCCGTGGGGCTGCCAGCGGATCCGCTCGTTCTTGATCGTCCAGCTCAGCCCGTCCCGGCTCTTCCCGGCGTGGAGCTGCATCACCCGCCGTTTGTCGTCACAGCGAAACACCCCGGCGAACCCGCCCTGGTAGCGCACCACCGCGCTGTTGAAGATGCTGTTCGACGAGGGGATCAGGTCGTGGGGGATGATCGGGTTGCGCTGCGAGCGCCACACCACCGCATCCGAGCCTGCCGGGCGATCCTCCCAGGGGAGGGGGGCAGGCGTCGTCTCGTGGGCGTCAGATGGTTGGGTTGTTTGGGACATACGGTCCTCCTGAATGCAGGGTGAGGGTTTGCGTGTTGAATCAAACCTTATAATATCAGCGAAGCACGACTATCGATCCAGAAGCACACCATACTGGAGGATGGCTTGAGTCAACGAACGGACTGCACGCGCGGCTCGCTCACGACCCGGTGCCGGTGTAGCTGTTGACTCCCCACGTCCACACCTGGTAGGCGAGCGCAAACAGGGCGAAGCCCACCAGCGGCGAAATCCAGATCAGCCAGGAGACCTGGTCCGGGCGCAGGAACAACTGGGAAGGGTAGAAGGCCATGAACCCGATCGGAATGACGTAGGTGAAGATGAAGCGCAGCAGCCCGTTGAAGATCGAGGTGGGATACTGCCCGTATTCGCGCATCCGGAAGGCGAAGTTGAGGATGGCAAACGAATACAGCACCCAGAAGCACGAGCAGGCCGCCATGACCAGCAGCGCCGTCACCACCATCGAGGCGCTGAACACGGCCACCACCAGCAGCAGCACGCGCCCCACCGTCCAGGTGATGCCAAGCTGGATCGAGGCGTAAGCCAGCGCGCCGACCCCCACCACCACCTGAGCGAACCCCTTGAGGTCGACCATCTCCGACATGTAATAGAACATCATGTTCAAAGGCCGGAAGTAGTACTTGATGAACGTCCCCTCGTCCACGTGGTCGCGTAGCTGCCAGATGTGGTCGAAGAAAATCTGGGCGGGGCTGACGGCCAGCAGGTAGAAGCCGTAGATGAAGACGATCTCGTGGAAATCCCACCCGGCCAAGCTGGGGATCGTCTGGAACAGCGTCCAGAAGACGATCAGGCTGGCGGCGTTGGCGAACAGCATCCCGACCGAGCTGATGATGAAGTCCGCCCGGTAACCCATCCGCGCCTTGATGTACTGCGCCTCGATCAGGAGGTAGAGGCGGGCGTAGTGTTTGAGGGTGGCGAACATAAACCGGCGCTCCTTCCTACCCGCCGTTGATCGTCACGGCCTTGATCGCCTGGCTGTAGAACAACCGGCTCGCCCCGACCAGCAGCACGACCCACAAAGCCTGGATGCCCACCATCCGGGCGTAATCCGCTGCCCCCAGTGTGGGGTCGGTGATCAGGCTCAGCGGGGTGTGGTAGATCGCCTGGAAGGGCAGGTATTCCAGCACGCGCCGGATGCCTTCCGGGAAGAACTGGAGCGGGATCAGCATCCCGGAGAGCACCATGATGACGATCTTCTTGACCATCGACAGCCCCCAGACCGATTCGGTGTAGAAGGAGGTCAGGCCCACCACGTAGTCGAAGCTAAAGCTCAGCACGTAGGCCAGAGCCAGGCTGACCGGCAGGAAAAGCAGGTTGACCCCCACCACGCCGGGCATCCGGAGCAGGCCGAACACGATCACCACGGTGGGCACGGTGATCAGCATCACGTTGGAGAACATCAGGCCCGCCGAGCGGAACAGGATGAGAAGCTGGTAGTCGACCGGCTTGCTCAGGTAGGTGGCGATCGTCCCCTGGAGAATCTGGGTCGAGATTTCCCACTCGGTGAAGGTGTCGAACAGGACGAAGATCGAGGAGGCGAGCGCCAGGTAGACGAAGACCTGCTCGAACGTCATGCCGTTGAGCGACCCCGCCCCGCTGTAGATGCTCCGCCACAGGAAGAAGATCACGACCAGGTAGACGGCGTTGGTGACGAAGGTGAGCACGAAGTGGGCGCGCCACGCTAGGCCGGTCATGAAAGACGTCCTTGCCATGGCTAAATAGCGGTTCATCGATCATCCCTATATTGAGCCGGTCATTTTTGCAGCGCCCCGCCGTACACCCGGCGGATCACGCTCTCCATGCTGATCTCGACGATCTGCACGTCTTTGATGTCGAAGGTGTGCAGCGCGAAGTTGAGCACCTCCATCAGCGGCACCTCGTTCTGGTCGACGGTGATGTTCACCCAGCCGGGATCGACGGTGCGCACTGTGATGTGCCCCCCGTTCGTCTGGAAGTTGGCGCTCAGGCCCTCCTGCACCAGCCTGACCGTCTCCTCCCCCCGGAACGGCCTGACCTGCGCCTTGAGCGTGCGGTACTGCCCGAACAGGGCGTTCACCCGCTGGATGTCGCCGTCGTAGATCACGCTGCCCTTGTCGATGATGATGATCCGGTTGCACAGCGCCTCGACATCGCCGATGTCGTGCGTGGTCAGGATGATGGTGGTCTTGTGCTCCTGGTTCAGCTCCTTGATCAGCTCGCGCATTTTGGCCTTCACCGACACGTCCAGGCCGATGGTCGGCTCGTCGAGGAACACTACGCGCGGGTTGTGCAGGAAGGCGGCGGTGACGTCGGCCAGCATGCGCTGCCCCAGCGAGAGGTTGCGCACCGGCTGGCTGTAGAGCGCCCTCAGGTCGGCCAGCTCGTTGAAGCGCTCCATCTGGTGCTGGTACGTCCGGTTGTCGACCCGGTAAATCTCCTTGAGCAGCTTGAAGGATTCGATCACCGGCAAATCCCACCACAGTTGGGTGCGCTGGCCGAAGATCACGCCGATGTGCTGGGCGTTCTTCTGGCGGTTTTTGTGTGGCACGCGCCCGTTCACCAGGATCGTGCCGCCCGTCGGCTTGAGGATGCCAGTCATCATCTTGATCGTGGTCGATTTGCCCGCCCCGTTCGGCCCGATGTAGCCGACGATCTCCCCTTCCTCGATGGTGAAGGACACGCCGTCCACCGCCTTGATCAGGCGGTAATCCGCCGAGGTCAGGTCACGCAGCGCGCCGACGATCCCTTCCCGGCGGTTGAGGACTTTGAAGTGTTTCGACAGGTTCTTGGTCTCGATAATAGCCACAGGGTGCATCCTCCCTGAGTGTTGGGAGCGCTCTCAACAGGGAGCCAAAAAATCAATGAGGGTCGTGCATGTAAGCGGTTTGCTCCGCGCACCAGTATACCCGATGTCGCCGCGAAGCCCAAGAGCGGACGCTCACGAATCCTGCGGTTCGCGCAGC
>JARRJX010000367.1:0-4574 GCA_037388645.1 Chloroflexota bacterium | reverse complement strand
GGCGGCTCCCTGGAGGATCGCATCCGCAGAGGCCCGCTCTCCCTGGCTGAGGTCGCGCGCATCGTCAGGCGGATTGCTCCCGCCCTGGACGAGGCGCACGCCAAAGGGATGATCCACCGGGACATCAAGCCCAGCAACATCCTCTTTGACCAGCGGGACGACGCCTACGTGGCCGACCTGGGGATCGTCGCCCTGCAAGAATCGGCCTCCAACATCACCGGGAGTGGGCCGGTTGGCACGCCGCTGTATATGGCCCCGGAGCTGTCGATGCCCCGTGGGCTGTCGTACCTGGCCGATATTTACGCGCTGGGGGTGACGCTCTTCCAGATGGTGACCGGCGAACTGCCCTATGACGCGCCCACCCCGATGGGCGTGATCATGGCCCACGCCACCCAGCCCGTCCCCAATGTGAAGGAAAAGCTGCCCTACCTGCCCGAATCGGTTCAGTACGTGATCGAAAAGGCGCTGGCGAAAGAGCCGTACCAGCGTTACCAGACGGTGGGCGCGATGGCGGCTGACCTGGAGGCGGTGGTGAGCGGCAGGCCGCTGCCCAGCACGGGCGCGGCGGAGGCGACGATGATCGAAGGGGCGTACCCGCCGGGTGATGAGGGCGCGACCCTGCTCGATCAGACCCCGCTGGGCCAGGCTGGTGGTGCAACCATGATCGACCAGCCCCCCGCCTACGATGCCACCCTGATGGATACCGCCCCTGCGGCGACCAGGCCCGCCGCTGCGGTGCGCCCGGTGGCCGGGGAGCCGACTCGCCCCGCCAGGCGGGTGGCCCGGCCTGAGAAGCCGGGGAAGAAGCGGCGCTCCGGGCTGGATACGGCCCTGGGCCTGATCGTCCTGCTGATCGTCGTCCTGCTGGCGACGGCGGGGCTGATCCTCACCGGGACGCTCGACCCGCTGCTGGGGGGCGGGTTTGTATTGGGTGGCAGCTCGCCGACGGCGGTCGTCGTCACCCAGGAGCAGCAAGCCACCGAAGCGCCGGTCGTCGTCGAGGAGGAAGAGCCGACGGAAACGCCTACCGAGGAGTCGGAGCCGACCGAGGAAGCCGAGCCGTCCCCAGCCGCTCTCAACCGCCACCCCGGTGTCGGCCTCCTGTCCGGCTGGTTCGCAGCCTTCTGGCGATCTGTGCCTGGTCAGCTACCAATCCAACGCCGACAGCTTCGAGAATGCCTGTGCGCGCTGCTCGGAGATCTGTGCCGGGGCCGAGACGGTCTACATAAGCTGCTCGCCCGGCATCGAGCTTTCCGATGGCAAGTACAGCGCGTTCTGCAATTGCGCGCTGCCCTGATTCGATGAGCCTGGCGTAAGCTCTGTTTTCTCAAAAAGGAGCGGGTCGAACCCGCTCCTTTTTTCGTCTTTCGGCGCAGCCGGGCGAAACCAGATCGGCAGGGTGAGTGTTTTTTATGAATGAGGTACTCACACTGCAGTACATCTACCTCATTTATTCTGATGCATTCGTAGCACAAAGGGAGAGAGTCATGCTGACTGACCGGATCATAGGGGCGTTTACGTTCCGCAAGGGGATTTATCGTGAGGTCGAGGAGGACACCAGCTTCACCGGCACGGCCTGGATGCTGGTGGTTGTGGTGGCATTCCTCAGCCAGTTGGGCGCGAACGCCGCGGCAGGCTCTATCGTGGGCTGGCTGGGTGGCACCGTCCTTGGCACGCTGTTCGCCGTGATCGGCTTCGCCGTCGCCGCGCTGGTGATCAACTTCGTGGGCCGCACCTTCTTCAATGCGGAGGTGACCTTCGAGGAGCTGGTGCGCACGTTAGGGCTGGCTTACATCTGGGGTATCATCGGCTTTATCGGCATACTGGCGGCAATCTCTCCGGCGCTGGCCTGTGTGCTGGCTCCGGCGAGTATCATCGCCGTCATCCTGGGGATCGTCGCCTGGTTCGTCGCGGTGAAGGAAGCCCTCGACCTCGACTGGGTGGGCACGATCATTACCGTCGTCGTGGGCTGGATCGTCCTGTTCCTGGTCTCGGCGGTGGCCGGTGCTATCCTGGGCGTGCTCGGCCTGGGTGTCTCTGGCCTGAGGGGCCTTGGCGGCTAGGCACGGCCTTCTCTACATCGATCGACTGCGAGCAGGGCAGGGGCATCTGACGATGCCCCTGTCGATTCTCTCACTCGCTCACTCGCCGCGCAGAATCTCCGCGACCGGCTTCAACATCCTCAGCGCGCGCTCGGCAACCTCGACCGTCGTCGGGCCAAGCCCGCAGGCGGGCACGATCAGGCTCCGGGCGAAAAACTCAGCTGGGTCGATCGTGATCTCGCGCGCAGCCGCTTTCTGGCAGATCAGCTCGATCCCGCTTTGCAGCTTCCTGGCGAGGGACTCCGGTGTGTCGTTCTGGATGACTTCCGTGTTCGGTACGATCCCCCAGGCGACCACTCCCCCACGGTCCAGGAACGCGCGCAGTTCCACCGGGTAAAGCGCCAGCGTATCCAGGAAATCGTAGGCGTCCAGGTTGAGCACGTCGACCTGGGTCGCCATCAGCAGCGACCAGTCCGTGTTCCCGCAGCAGTGCACCCCGGCGACGGCTCCCTCGACATGGATCGCCTCGAACACCTCGTCGAGCATCGCGATGACCTGCTCGCGCTCCAGGTTGACGAACGCCGAGCCATACGACGCCAGGTAAGGCTCGTCGACGAAGATCAGCGCGTGTGGGCGTACCGCGAGTAATTGCTGCGCCTGCCAGCGCGCGTTCATCGCCATCTGCTTGACGATCACGTCCGCCAGCATGTCGTGGTACAGCACCGAGCGCAGGTCCTGGTCGGTCACCGTCAGACCGAAGCTGACCGGCCCGGTGACCTGCCCCTTAAGCCAGGGGCTTTGCGTCCGGCGCAGCGCACCGAGCAGGGCGTAGAACCCCTCGGCGTAGTCGGGGGGCAGCGCGAAGGAGTCGACGTCGTCGGCCAGGTAGCGGGCGTAGAAGGATTCGAGCGCTCCGCTCAGGTCGGCGGCGGTGTCGATGATGATCTTCCCCTTTTCTTCGTCGACGATGGCGTTGGGCAGCCCGGCCCCATACTGCACGTACATGCTCTCCCGGAAGCTGCGCTTCGGGAATTGCGGCCAGGCCGGGATGTCCAGCAGCGCGATCAGCTTCTCCGCGATGCCTTTCGAAGACCTGTGGGGGAGGCTGCCGACGTGGCTCGTCCAGAATACCGGCGAAAAGGACATGGGCGCATCTCTCCTTAAACTTCGGCAATGATAGCGTCATCGGCGGCGCGTGGCGAACACCAGGCCAATCGCACTCAGCCCCAAAGGCAGCGCCGCGCCCAGCGGACATATCCCGCCGCTCGGCTCCGCTTCGGCAGGCTCCTCCGAAGCGTTTCCCTGGTCGGTCAGTTGTTCGTTAGAGGGTTGTTGCTCGCCAGCCTCGACCCCGGCGGGGGGTTCTTCCCCGTCAGAGCTGGGTTCAGGCGGCTTGACCTCGCCATAGATCAGGTACAGGTCGTCGATCCACAGGGTGCCTTCACCTCCTCCTGGGAAGTTGAAACCGTATCCCGTCACCTGGGATAAGTTTGATTCAATGGGTTCTCTGCTGTCTGCCCATTGAGCCACCTCAAAATCAGCCCAGGGTATGCCCACGGCTGCCCAGCCATCGGCGCTGTCGGCAGGGGGGCTGAGTGTCACCTGGTAGGGAATGGCCGCGTCCGGATCACCGGCGTATACCATTAGGTTTACCTGCTGTCCGGCTTCCTCGGCCAGCACCCACAGGCCAAGCCCATTGCTCCCACTCCAGTCCTGGGTCGAGGGATAGACATAGCCACAATCCGCCCAGCCATCGGGTCTGACCGCGTACTCCAGGCGGAGCGACGCCCCGCCGCCGTGGGGGAGTTCCCTGTCCGTCCCACACTCGACCGGCGAATCCGGGCCGTCGCTGGCAGCGTCCCACACTTGAGCCGTTTCGAATGCCTCGATGATTTGCGTTCCCTCTTCGGCTGCTGTCTCAGGTGCGGCAGGGGCGGATGATTCCCCTTGCGAAGACTGCGCCTGCTCAGAGCGCGGCGCGCCGCTTAGGTAGCTCCGGATCGATTGGTCGAGGAATTCCACGAACAGCGGCCCGATTTCCCGGTTGGCCTGCTCGTTCGGGTGAGCGTCGTATTCGTCCATCCGGTATTCCGGTCTCAGGAAGTTGTCGTCGCCCGCCAGGTGGCCGAAGAAGTCAAACACGGCCAGGTTGGCGTGCCCGGCCAGGTATTCGTCCGATTGCAGCCAGTTGGCTAACGCACGGGCGCGTTCACCCTCGTCTGGGGCGCTGTTGGCCGGAACCTGCGGCGGCTGGGTGACGACGACAAATAGTTTGTCCGGGTGCTGGTCGACCCGGTCACGGATAGTCAGATAGTAGGATTGATAATCGGCCAATTGCCCATCGTCGTAGATATTGCTGGTCGGGAAGCACGACTTGAACGCGATCACATCGTACTGCATGAGTTGGCTGAAAGTGTTGTCAGGTGGGTCGTGCAGCGGTTGGCTGAATATCTCGGCCAGCCCGTCCGGGTCGGTTTGATCCCCCGGCACGTCACAGTGGGTGCCGGTATACGTGGCGTCGGCCAGGCGCAG
>JARRJX010000366.1:0-3510 GCA_037388645.1 Chloroflexota bacterium | reverse complement strand
TTTCAGGTTAAAAAATCTACTATCCAAAATATCCGAATTGGCTAGTCACGCCCTTTTCGGCGATCGCTCAGCGCCCGGTCTATCCGGCGTTGGGATTCTTTCCTGGCAAGAGCCTGCCGCTTGTCGTAAAGATTCCGAGCGCCGGATAGACCGCGCCCTGAGCGACCACCGAAAAGGACGCCGCTAGCTAACTAGCCAATTTGGATAATTTTGAGAGTAGATTTTTTCACCTGAAAGAGGTAGGATATACTCTAACAGCAAGTTGTTACGGATTGCACATATTCGGACTATTTACACCCGCAACATCAGGATACCAAGAATGGGCGCACGTTCGCAGTCAGCTCGGTACAAACACCTGCTTCGTCCGATCACCATTATTTCCAGCATAGTGGTGCTTGCCCTCTCCACACCTTTAACCGCATTTGCAAAGCCACCCTCGCCTCTGCTGCCTGCCACAGACAGCTCTCGCCAGATCGCCAACCTGTTCTGGATCACGCTCGCCATCGCGGTGGTGGTTTTTGCCCTGGTCGAAGGGCTGCTCATCTACGCCATCGCGCGCTATCGCAACCGGGGGAAAAAGGACGAAGTCCCTCAGATAGACGGCAACCCGACCCTGGAAATGATGTGGACGATCGTCCCCGCCCTGATCATGGTGGTGCTGTTCACCCTGGCCTGGCGGGTGCTGTCCTTCCAGCACAACGCACCCCCCGATGCAACTACAATTGAAGTGACCGGTCATCAATGGTACTGGGAGTTCAATTACCCGGACACCGAAGTCACCCTCCAGAACGAGCTTGTCATCCCGGCTAACGTGCCGGTTCTGCTCGAAATCAGCTCCACGGACGTCATCCACAGCTTCTGGGTGCCCCAGCTTGAAGGCAAAGCGGACGCGATTCCGGGGCATACCAATATTTTGTGGTTCGAAGCGGACGAAGGTACCTACGCGGGCCAATGCGCGGAGTTCTGTGGCCGCGAGCATTACGCGATGCTGTTCGACGTTAAAGCGCTCCCCCCCGATGAATTCGACGCCTGGATGCAGGATCAAATCGATCTGGCGGCGCAGTTCCAGCCAATTGGGACCGACATGCAGACCCCGCTGCCTGCTGGCGACCCGGCGAGCGGCGAGGCGCTGTTCACCGAGCTGGGCTGCAACTCATGTCACACGCTTGACGGCTCGCAGTTGGTTGGCCCCTCACTGCTGGGCGTGGGTGAGCGAGCAGGGACCCGGATCGATGGTTATGACGCGCAGCAGTATCTTCGTGAGTCGATCCTGCTCCCCTGCGACTACGTCGTGGAGGGCTTTACCTGCGTGATGCCCCAGAACTTTGGCGAGCGGTTGGAAGCGAAAGACCTGGCCGACCTCATCGCCTTTCTATCAGAACAATGATCAGCCACCAGAACATCTGGAGGAGACGTACGAATGGCTACTACTGCCCCCACCTACTCTGAAGTAACCTCGGCGGGCACGCGCGGTCTGGCGGGATGGATCACGACCGTCGATCACAAGCGGATCGGGCTGCTGTATCTCTTCACAGCGCTCGCCTTCTTCATTCTCGGCGGTTTGCTGGCGCTGCTGATACGCACCGAGCTGGCCCTGCCCGGCGGTCAGCTCCTGACCGCAGATCAATATGCCCGCACCTTCACCCTGCACGGCACGACGATGATCTTCCTGTTCGTCATCCCGATTCTGACTGGGCTGGGCAATTACCTGGTGCCGCTGCAAATCGGTGCGCGCGACATGGCGTTTCCCCGGCTGAATGCGCTTAGCTACTGGCTGTATCTTTGCGGGGGCCTGGTGCTCTACAGCAGCTACCTGCTCCCGCTTGGCCCGGCGGAGATCGGCTGGACGGGTTATGCGCCGCTCACCAACCCCACCTACTCGCCCACGCCGGGCGTCGACCTGTGGGCGATCAGCCTGATCATCCTTGGGGCGGCGTCGACGATGGGCGCGGTGAACTTCATCACCACCACTCTCAACATGCGCGCACCCGGCATGACCCTCTGGCGGCTGCCGCTGTTCACCTGGTCGGTGCTGGTGATGGCCTTCATGGTGTTGCTGGCAACCCCGATGCTCACCGGAGCGCTGGCGATGCAGTTGGCCGACCGCAACCTGGGGACGCAGTTTTTTGTAGAAGCGAGCGGCGGTGATCCCATCCTCTGGCAGCACTTGTTCTGGTTCTACTCGCACCCGGCGGTATACATCATGATCCTGCCCGCGATGGGCGTGGTGTCCGAGGTGCTGCCCGTCTTCTCTCGCAAGCCTATTTTTGGGTACCGCGCCATCGTCTGGTCGACGGTCGCGATCGGCGTGCTGGGCTTCGCCACCTGGGCGCATCACATGTTTACCACCGGCCTGTCCCCAATGCTGGAGGCGTTTTTCATCCTCTCGACGATGACCATCGCCGTCCCCACCGGGGTCAAGATGTTCAACTGGATTTTCACCATGATAGGTGGCTCGTTGAAGTTAGATAGCCCCTTGCTGTTCAGCATCGGCTTCCTGAGCATGTTCCTGATCGGTGGGATAAGCGGGGTGTTTCAGGCCATTCTGCCGATTGACACGCAGCTCCACGACACCTACTGGGTGGTCGGGCACCTGCATTACGTCCTGTTTGGCGGGTCGGTCTTCGGCATCTTCTCTGGCCTGTACTTCTGGACGCCCAAGATGTTTGGCTGGAAGCTGGGCGAGCGGCTGGGGAAAGTCCACTTCTGGCTGATGTTCCTGGGGTTCAACCTGACCTTCTTCCCGATGCACATCCTGGGCTTGCTGGGCATGCCGCGCCGCTACTTTGATTACCCGGCGGATCGAGGTTGGACGCAGTACAACCAGATATCCACCCTGGGCGCGTTTATGATCGCCCTGAGCATCCTGGTATTCGCGGTGAATTTCGTCGTCAGCGCCAGGCGCAAAGAAGCTGCCGGGGACGACCCCTGGGAGGCCAATTCTCTGGAGTGGGCCACGACCTCGCCGCCGCCAGTCTACAACTTCCTGCGCATCCCCACCGTCGAGAGCCTGCGCCCCGTGCGCGATGCTCGCTTGAAGTTGGAACAGGAAAGCGCAGGGGCCGACTGATTCACCCTGCATCAAGCCAGTGAGATAACCCTATGGACAACGACACAGATTTGCACCCGGAAGAGATCCATCTCCCATCGCCAAGCATTGCGCCGCTCATCGTCGCCTTGGGCATGACGTTTGCCCTGGTGGGCCTGCTCTCGCCCAGCTTCCTGATTGCAGGGCTTGGCATTCTGGCGGTTGGGATCGGGATCTGGGCATTTACATCCGAATGAAACACACTACCAGAACCGTTGGTCTTCGTTAAACAGGAGGGCAAGGTAAGTTGACGTCGAGCGTGCTTCTGATATTGGCTATCGTCGTGCCGGTCATTCTCATCATCGGGCTGGGCATCTCTATCGCGGCGGGCATGTACTTCATGGATCGTGGCTTGCAGGTCGGCGTGAACGCCGATCAAAAAAGCCGGTCACCGCGGCGGATCATTCGCCGCGCCAGCAGCG
>JARRJX010000365.1:0-3526 GCA_037388645.1 Chloroflexota bacterium | reverse complement strand
TGGAGACGTAGCCCTGATCGGCGCGCAGGCGCTCGGCTGGCTCCTCCAGGAGGGGCGCGGCGGCCTCGACCAGCTTCGCCTTGAGGTTCGCCGCGCCTTTCAGCACGGCGTTGCCCATCATGTACGTCCCCCGGCTCGACGCCGTCTGGGTGTCGTAGGGGGTGATGGCTGTGTCCGGGCCGACGATGGTGACTGCTTCCAGGGGTAGGCCGACCGCGTCCGCGGCGATCTGGGCCAGCGTGGTGTGCGCGCCCTGGCCCATCTCGACCGTGCTGGTGTAGAGGGTGAGGCGGCCTTCGTCGTCCAATTCCAGGATGCACTCCGAGCGGGAGGTGGCGATGGTGTTCTTCATCATCACCCCCAGCCCGCGCCCGCGCCGGATTTGGGGGGCAGGCTGCCGCTCAAGCGGTTCGGACCAGCCGATCCCGTCCGCCGCTGCCTGGAGGCACTCGGCGAAGTACGCCTCGTGGATGGTCTCGCCGGTGGCGAAGGAGTCGCCGGTGCGCAGGAGGTTTTTCAGGCGAAGCTCAAGGGGGTCGATGCCCAGCGCGTGGGCAATCGAGTCCATGTGCGATTCGTGCGCCCAGACACCCTGGGAGCTCATCGCGCCGCGATAGGCCGCCGCCGCCGGGAGGTTGGTGTAGACGCCGTAGGAATCCACCTTGACGTTGGGGATGCGGTATGGGCCAATCGAGCGCAGCATCCCGGCGGGCACGAGGTGCAGGCTGGAGGACGCCTGCGCGCCCGCGTTCCAGTGCACGTCGATCTGGCGCGCGGTGAAGGTGCCGTCGCGCTTCACGCCGGACTTGAGGTGGAGGATCGCCTGGTGCTTGGTCACGGTGACGAACTCCTCGTCCCGCTTCAAGACCAGCTTAACCGGCCTGCCGCCCACTTTCCAGGCCAGCGCGGCGACCTGGGGCTGGGTGCGCACGTTGCCCTTCCCGCCGAAGCCGCCGCCCAGCGGTGGGACGACGATCCGCATGTCTTCCGGGGGGACGCCCAGCACGCCCGACACCGCCCGTCGGACGGTGAAGGGGGATTGGGAGGCCGTCCAGAGCGTCAGGCGGCCATCCCGCCACTGGCCGATGGCCGACTGCTGTTCGAGCATGGCCTGCTGGGCGACGGGGCTGGTATAGGTCTCCTCGACGATCAGGTCCGCCTCGGCGAACCCGGCCTCGACGTCGCCCCGGCGCAGCTTGGCGTGGTTCAGGAGGTTGTTGGGGTGGCCCTCGTGCAGGAGGGGCGCGCCCTCGGCCATCGCCTCGAACACGTCGAAGACCGCGGGAAGCTCCTCATACTCGACCTCGATCAGGGAGAGGGCTTCTTCGGCAATCGCCTCCGACTCCGCCGCGACCAGCGCGACCGGCTCGCCGATGAAGCGGACGTGCTCCAGCGCGACGATGGTCTGGTCCGCCCCGGAGCCGTACAGGGCGTTCAGCCTGCCCCCGGCGAAGTCGTCGCGGGTGACGACGGCGGCGACGCCGGGCAGCGCCTCCGCCGCGCTGGCGTCGATGCTAACGATGCGGGCGTGGGGCAGGGGGCTGCGCAGCACTTTGCCGTAGAGCATGTCGGGGAAAACCAGGTTTGCCGTATAGCCCACCCTGCCCGTGACGCGGTCGACCGCGTCGAGCAGGGGCACCGCTTCACCGATCGCCATTGCGAATCTCCTCCACTGCCCGGCGCACGTGGGTGCGAATCATCTGCGAGCGGTACCAGGCCGAGCCGCGCAGGTCGTCCAGCGTCTCGATTTGAGCGGCGTAACCCTCGGCGATCTCCGCGACCAGCTCGTCGGCGAGGGGCTGGCCTGCGGCGAGCGCCTCGACATCGGGCAGGCGCTGGGGGATTTCCGACGCCGCCCCGACCGCGACCCGCAGGTCGGTGCATATCCCGTCCTCGAAGGTGCCGACCGCCGCCACGCCCAGGGTGGGGCGATCCTCCGAGGAGCGCGTCTTGAATTTGAGGTAAGTCATACGGGTGGAGGCGGGCAGCCCCGGCACGACGACCCCGGTGATCAGCTCGTCCGGCTCCAGGGCGGTGGTGTAGAAGCCGTAGAAGAAATCCGCCAGCGGAATGGTTCGGCTGGCGGAGGCGTTCTGGACGATCACCCTGGCGTCCAGCGCCAGCAGCATCGCGGGCGGGTCGGAGGCGTAATCGGCCTCGGCCAGGTTGCCGCCCAGCGTGGCCTGGTTGCGGATTCGCACGTTGCCCACCTCCCGGCAGGCGCGGGCCAGCCCCGGCCAGCGATCGTTGACCAGCGGAGAAAGCTCGATGTCGCGCAGGGTGACCAGCGCGCCGATATGCAGGCTGCCATGCGGGCTGCCGTTCTGCTCCTGAATGGCGTCCAGACCGGGTAGGCGCGCCACGTCGACCAGCACGTCCGGCGCGATCAGGCGCTGCTGGAGCATGAGGTTGAGCGCCGTGCCCCCGGCCATCACCTTGGCTTCGTCGCCGTGCTCGGCGAGTGCGTCGAGGGCCTCGGAGAGAGTCCTGGGTTGGATGAGGGCGAAGCTCATGCGAGCGCCTCCTCGGAGAGCGCCTCCTGGACGCACCTCCCGAACTCGGCGGTCATTTTTTGGGCGGTGCCCTTCACCACCGTCAGGCCAAACTGCGCCAGCCGCTCGATGTCCATCAGAAACGCCCACACCCGCTCCCTGTCCACAGTTACCGTTAAGCTGTCGTTGATTTGCATGCTGTCTCCCCACGTACAGAGTGCGGCGGAAAAGCCGCACCTCACTCCCTCCTTGAACGTTATTGAGCGTCTTTCGGCTCAGCGCCTGACTTCGAAATGTATGCGGCTCATATCCCCCCGGAAGCGCAGCCGCGAATACTCGACCGGTCGCCCGTCGTCCAGGTAAGCCAGGCTGTGCATAAAGTGGATCGGCGACCCGACCGGGATTTTCAGGAGGCTGGATTCGTAATCGTCGGCGACCGAGGCTTCGAGCGTGCGCTCGGCGCGCGCCAGCCGCAGGCCGTAATCCCGTTCCAGCACGTCGTAAAGCAGGTGGTTGTCCAGGTTCTTGTCAAATAAATCCGGGCATAGCGCCTCCGGTATGTAGGTGAAGGAGATGACGAAAGGCTGCCGATCCGCGTACCCCAGCCGCTCCAGGTGGAGCACGCTCTCGCCGGGTGCGACCTGGAGCTTGGTGACCAGCCGCCCCTCCGCCTGGACGCGGCGCTGGGTGATGAGGCGTGTGGAGAACGGCACGTTCATCTCGCGCATGTCCTCGGCGAAGCTGGTGAAGCGCTGGGTGATGAACAGCGAGGTGCGCGGCGGCTCGGTGACGAACGTTCCCACGCCGTGGACGCGCTTCAAGCGCCCCTCGTCGACCAGGGCGTCAATCGCCTGGCGGACGGTGCCCCGGCTGATCCCCAGCCCCTCGCTCAGGTCCGGCTCGCTGGGGAGCTGGGCGCTCACCGCCAGCTCCCCATTACGGATGAGCAGGGCGAGCTGCTCCTTGAGCTGGTAGTAGATCGGCGTTGGGTTATCCCGATCGATGAAAACAGGCAGGTCCATGGTTTTTATCCG
>JARRJX010000364.1:0-3542 GCA_037388645.1 Chloroflexota bacterium | reverse complement strand
CACATCGTCAGTCACCACGTAGGTGGTTACAATTACATCCTCGTTCATGCTGCTCCTCGTCTCAATGGTTTGTTTAGCAGCTACCATTTTGACTTGGGCAGCATGAACGTCAACTAGCAATCAGGGTACTTTATATGCTCGTCCAGGATCTATTACACGACAAAGCCGCGCGGTTTCCCAACAAAATCGCCCTTATTTGTGACGGCCAGCGTCTGACGTATGCCGAGATCGACACTGCCGCGAACCGGCTGGCAAATGCACTGCTTGAACATGGCATGGGGCGGGGTGACCGGGTCGTCATCCACCTGCCCAACTCGGTTGAGACGGTCGTGGGGATTTTTGCAGCATTGAAAGCCGGGGGTGTTTTCGTCATTGTAAATCCGACGACGAAGCTCGATAAGCTGGCCTACATTCTCAACAACTGTGGTGCCAGCGCTATGATCACGGACGCGAGAAAAGCGTCGATGACAGACAGCCTGGTCGACACGGTGCCCACCCTTCAATTCCGGGTATTCCGTGGGGATAAGGGCGGCGAGGCAGCGCGCACGCGCCAATACAGTCTGGGTTATGATGACATCCAGACCACCTACCCGGAGAGCCGCCCGGCTCCGGTCAATATCGACCTCGACCTGGCCTGCCTGATCTACACCTCCGGGAGCACCGGCGACCCGAAAGGGGTCATGAGCGACCACAGCAACATGGTGTTCGCCGCCAGCTCGATCGTCCAATATCTGGAAAACGTCGAGGACGATATCGTCATCAACGTGCTCCCGCTGTCATTTGACTACGGTCTGTACCAGCTGATCATGGTTTTTTTGTTCGGAGGCACGCTGGTCCTGGAAGGGGGGTTTGCCTATCCGGCAGCCATTCTAAAGCGCATCGAGCAGGAACGCGTGACCGGCTTCCCCGGTGTCCCCACGCTGTTCGCCATCCTGCTGCAGATGGATTTATCGCAGTATGACCTCTCCAGCCTGCGCTACCTCACCAACACGGCGGCGGCCCTGCCGCCCAGCCACATCGAGGAGCTGCGCCAGAAATTCCCTCACGCGACGCTCTATTCGATGTACGGCCTGACCGAGACCAAGCGTACGCTCTACCTGCCTCCCGATCAATTAGATAAGCGCCCCGGCTCGGTGGGCATCGCCATCCCCGGCACCGAAGTCTGGATCGAAGATGACGAAGGCAACCGGGTAGGCCCAGGTGTGATCGGTGAGCTGGTCGTCCGGGGTCGTCACGTCATGCGGGGCTATTGGGCCAATCCGGAGGCTACGGCGGCACGCTACCGCCCCGGCCCCCTGCCCGGAGAGCGAGTCTGTTACACCGGCGACCTGTTCCGAATGGACGACGAGGGTTATATGTACTTCGTCGGGCGCAAGGACGACATCATCAAGAGCCGGGGTGAGAAGGTCGCGCCGAAAGAGGTGGAGGCCGTGCTCTACCAGCTTCCCGGCGTGGTAGAAGCCGCCGTGATCGGCGTGCCCGACCCGATCATGGGGCAGGCCGTCAAGGCTTTCCTGGTTCAGGAAGGCGATCAGCTTACCGAGGAGAAAGTGCTGGCCCACTGCCGGAGCCATCTAGAAGACTTAATGGTGCCGAAGTACGTTGAATTCCATGATGAGTTGCCTAAGACAGCCTCTGGAAAGATTAAAAAGACGACGTTAGCGTAGGCCGTGGCAGACTGCTTGTTGAAAAGAGAATTTGCTGATGTGTGGTATTGTCGGAAAACTAGATTTGTTACCCCGTTCTTCGGTCAGGGAAGCCAACATACGTCAGATGCTGGCGATGGTTCGCCACCGTGGGCCTGACCAATTCGGCATTTACTGCGATGGACAGGTGGGGCTGGGCAGCGCCCGGCTGAGCATCATTGACCTGAGCGGCGGACAGCAGCCGATCGCCAACGAGGACCAGACGTTGTGGATCGTCTTCAACGGCGAGATTTTCAACTACGTCGAGCTTCGTCCGGAACTGGAAGCAAAAGGCCATCGTTTTGCCACAAACTCTGATACAGAAACCATCTTGCACTTATACGAAGACCACGGCCCGCACTGCCTGGACTATCTGAATGGGCAGTTCGCCTTTGCGATCTGGGACACGCGCGACCAATCGCTCTTCCTGGCGCGCGACCGGCTGGGGATACGCCCCCTCTTTTACACGGTCGCCGACCAGACGCTGCTCTTCGGCTCGGAGATCAAGGCGATCCTATCCGATCCGCTGGTCAGGGCCGAGATCGACCCGCTGGCGCTGGATCAGATATTCACCTTCTGGAGCACACTGTCGCCGTACACTGTTTTCCGCGACATCTTCGACGTTCCCCCCGGCCACTATATGGTGGTCGAGCAGGGTGAGATCACCGTTGAGCGCTATTGGGACCTGGACTTCCCTGAGGCAGGCAGCGGGCAGGGGAACAACGCTCACCCGGACGGGTTCACTACTCAGGCGCTGGACGAGTATCTCGCGCAGTTCCGTGAGCTCTTGATCGACGCGACCCAGATACGGCTGAGGGCCGACGTGCCGGTAGGCGCATATCTCAGCGGCGGCCTGGATTCCTCGACCACAACAGCTATCATCCGCAACTTCACCCACAACCGGCTCGACACCTTCTCGATCGCCTTCAGCGACCACGATTACGACGAGAGCATCTACCAATGCCAGATGGCCGATTTCCTGGGGACGGATCACCAGGTGGTCTATGTCGACCACGCCGACGTGGGCCGCGTGTTCCCGGAGGTCATCTGGCACAGCGAGGTGCCCGTCCTGCGCACCTCGCCCGCCCCGATGTACCTGCTCTCGAAGCTGGTGCGGGAGAACAACTTCAAGGTCGTCATGACCGGGGAAGGGGCCGACGAGTTCCTGGCCGGATACAACATCTTCCGCGAGGCGAAGCTCCGCCGCTTCTGGGCGCGCCAGCCGGAGTCCGAGATGCGCCCGGCACTTCTGGGACAGTTATATGCTTACATCCCCGGCCTGGCAAACAGCGGCGAAGCCTATATGGAGGCATTCTTCAAGCGAGGTCTGGCGGAAGTTGATTCCCCATACTACTCGCATGCCCTGCGCTGGGGTAATGCCAGCCGAACCAAGCGGTTCTTCTCCAAGGCGCTGCGTGGCACAATCGCCGACCGATATACCCGGACGCCTTTTGCCTCGGCGCTCGACGCAGTGTATCTTCCCGCCCGATTTGAGCGATGGGATACGCTGCATCGTGCGCAGTACCTGGAAATCTCCATCTTCCTCTCACAGTATCTGCTGTCCTCCCAGGGGGACCGGATGGGGATGGCGAACTCGGTGGAGGGGCGGTTCCCGTTCCTCGACCACCGAGTGGTGGAGTTCAGCAACCAGCTACCTCCTTCATTCAAGATGCTGGGGTTGACGGAGAAATTCCTGCTCAGGAAGCTGGCGCAGGAGTGGCTGCCCGACGACATCTGGACGCGGCCCAAGCGGCCTTATCGGGCACCCATTCACCGGGCTTTCTTCACACCTGATTCGCCTGAGTATGTGCAGGAGATGCTCTCGCCAGAGTGCGTGCAAGAGACAGGGCTCTTTAA
>JARRJX010000363.1:0-3543 GCA_037388645.1 Chloroflexota bacterium | reverse complement strand
CGACGACAACGGGATCATCGTCATCTTCCGCCTGACCGATACCGACAACTACAACCGCTTCGACATTTCCAGCACCGGCTTCTATGCCGTCAGCCAGGCGCGCGACGGCGTGGCGACGGTGGTCAGCGATTGGAACCGGTCGGCGGCGATCCTGACCGGGGAGGCGACCAACCACATTCGAGTCCGCGCGCAGGGAGACTACTTCCAGTTCGAGGTCAACGGCAGTCTGCTGCCCTTATGTATCAACCCCGCGCCCGACGTGCAGCCATTGTGGGACACGTCGACCGACCCGCCGACCTGCCTGGGTGCCGATGTGACGGACACCTGGGTCAATGGCGACCTCCCCCAGGGCAAGATCGGATTGGGCGCGCAGGGGTTTGTGGGGGCCGACGAGGAGAACCCGACCATCGCGCCGGCGACGATCGGGTTCGACAACCTCACGATTTACCCGCCCGGTGAGGAGCCGGATTCGCCATGAGCGGGCCAGCGCGCAGGAAGGTCTACCTGGATTTCGTCGGCTGCCGCCTCAACCAGGCCGAGATCGAGCGGCTGGGCCGCCGCTTTGCCGCCCAGGGCGATTCAATCGTCGAGCGTGCCGAGGACGCCGACCTGGTGATCGTCAACACCTGCGCCGTGACCAACGAGGCGATGCGCAAGAGCCGCCAGATGCTCCGGCAGGCCGGGCGCGCCAACCCCGATGCCCGGCTGATCGCCACCGGCTGCTACGCCGAGCTTTCCCCCGATCAATTGGCCGCGCTGCCGGGGGTCAGGCAGGTGGTCGGCAACCGGGACAAGGACGACCTGATCCAGATCGCCGGGCACAGTGCCGCCCCCGATTTCGACCAGGAGCCGATTGCCCGCGACCCGCTGCCGCCCGGCACCTTGGGGCGCACGCGGGCCTTCGTCAAAGTCCAGGATGGCTGCGACAACCGCTGCACGTTCTGCGTGACGACCATCGCGCGTGGTGCCGGGTACAGCGTGCCGGTCGAAGAAGTGGTGCGCGAGGTCTGGGGGTTGGTCGCCTTCGGCTACCGGGAGGCGGTGCTGACCGGCGTCCACCTCGGCTCGTACGGGCACGACCTGGTGGAGGGGCCAGTTAGCCTGTTTGACCTGGTAAAAGCTTTGCTGGAACGAACATCCATCGCCCGGCTGCGCCTCTCTTCATTAGAACCGTGGGACATCCAGCCCGGCTTTTTTGATCTCTGGCAGGACGAGCGCCTCTGCCCTCACCTGCACCTGCCGCTGCAAGCAGGCAGCGATCGCACCCTGCGCCGGATGGCCCGCCGCACCACCCAGGACTCTTTCCGCCGCCTGATCGACGCCGCGCGGGCGCGCATCCCCGACCTGACGCTGACGACCGACGTCATCGTTGGCTTTCCCGGCGAGTCGGAGGCGGATTTTGAGGAGTCGATCCGTTTCGTCGAGGCGATGGGCTTCGCCCGGCTGCATGTCTTCCCCTACTCCGCCCGTCCCGGCACCGCCGCCGCCGGGTTCGCCGGGCAGGTCGAAAAAACAGAAAAAGACGAGCGCCGCGCCCGGATGCTGGCCCTCTCCGCTCAACTGTGGGAGCGCCACCAGCGGCGTTACCTGGGGCACACGCTGAGCGTGCTGTGGGAGTCGGCGCGCGGCGGCACGCCGGAGGGGTTGATCTGGTCGGGTCTGACCGGCAACTACCTGCGCGTGCAGGCCACCAGCCGCCAGCCGCTGGCGAACAAGATCACCGACGCCCGGCTGACGCAGATCGCCGGGTCGGGCATCCTGGCCGTGCCGCTCACGCAATAAGCCGCTTTCAAGGACGTAGAAAGGGATAGGATCGATGGAACTGTCAGCCGTTCGGATCGAGAAGCCGGAGGAGATCAACTTCATCCTCGGCCAGAGCCATTTCATCAAGACCGTCGAGGACATCCACGAGGGGCTGGTCTCGACCGTGCCGGGGATCAAGTTCGGGCTGGCTTTCTGCGAGGCGTCCGGCCCGTGCCTGATCCGCTGGTCGGGCACCGACGAGGCGATGATCGATCTGGCGAAGCAAAACGCCCAGGCGATCGGGGCCGGGCACAGCTTCATTCTTTTCCTGGGCGAGGGTGCCTACCCGGTCAACGTGCTGAACGTGGTCAAGGCCGTCCCGGAGGTGTGCCGCATTTTCTGCGCAACGGCCAACCCGACCGAGGCGCTGATCGCCGAGACCGAACAGGGCCGCGGGATCGTCGGTGTCGTCGATGGCTTCTCGCCCAAAGGGATCGAGGACGACGAGCAGATCGCCCAGCGTAAGGGGCTGCTGCGTATGATCGGCTACAAGCTGGGTTAGCTTTACCGCCCGGCGGTTCATCAGGAGCGTTTATGCCGGAACACAACTGTCTGTTTTGCCGTATCGTCGCCGGGGAGGCCGAGGCACGGCGGGTGTTCGAGAGCGATACCGTCGTTGCCTTCCACGACATCAACCCGCAGGCCCCCACCCACATCCTGGTCGTGCCGCGCAAGCACATCGGGATGGTCTCAGAGGTCGGCGACGAGGATCGGGAGGTCATGGCCGACCTGCTGCTCAGTGCAAAGACAATCGCCGAGCAGCAGGGGATCGGCGACGGCTACCGGCTGGTGATCAACAACGGGGCGAGCGCCGGGCAGAGCGTCTACCACCTCCACTTGCACCTGCTGGGCGGGCGCAGGATGAAATGGCCCCCCGGCTGAGTGCGCACATCGAGGAGTATGGTTTTCGCTTTCGGGCGTCTCTCGTTATACTTTTTATGTACGCATTCAAACAGATCACAAACTGAGAGGCGGTTTGATGCGCCCCTCAGCGAGCGTGTGCCACAGTACGTGCGCCAGGACAGACAACCACTAAGGTGAGACGAGGGATGGACCCAAAAGAACAGCTATCGCAGGATTTGAAGGCGGCGATGAAGAGCGGCGACGCCGTGCGCAAGCGGGTCGTGCGGGACGTGATGGCGACGCTCAAAGAGGCCGAGCTGCAGCGGCGGGAAGACCTTATTAAGAAGGCGCTGAAGAAACACAACATCTCCCGCCCAACCGAATCCGACGCGGAGACGCTGGCGGCTTACCAGAAGACGATTGAGAAGGTCATCGCGGAAGAGCAGATCGAGACCCACGCGACGGCGGTCGAGGCGGAGTTCCTGGGCATCGTCCAGAAGCAGGTCAAGCAGCGCCAGGACTCTCTGGAAGAAGCGCAGCGGGGCGGGCGCGACGACATCGCCGCCGAGCAGGAAGCCGAGATCGCGGTTCTGGCCGAGTACCTGCCCAAACAACTTTCCAGGGAAGAGGTGGAGGCCGAGGCGCGGGCGCTGATCGAGAAGATCGGCGCGAGCGGAGCGGGCGACATGGGCAAGGTGATGGGGCCGCTGATGGGGCGGCTGAAAGGGCGCGCAGACGGCAAGCTGATCAGCGACGTCGTGCGCGCGCTGCTGGCGGAGTGAGATAAGAATCATGGCTGCCCGCCCACTCTACAACAGGGACATCAGGAACAGGCGGCGACCGCTGCACAGATTATGGTCTACGCTGAGCCTGGTGGCGATGTGCCTGGCTTTTGTG
>JARRJX010000362.1:0-3550 GCA_037388645.1 Chloroflexota bacterium | reverse complement strand
GCAAGGTGGTGCCGCAGAGCGCCGCTGGCAGTGAACGACGCCATGCTTGTTGTGCGCGTCATGTTCGGGCCGAAGCCGCGTCACCCGACAACCGCGTCGCCCACCGCGAGCGCGAGCCGTGCAAGAAAGAAGGAGCGAAACGTAGAAGCTGCACCACAAGCGGGGCGATTGTGGTTTGCGCCGAGGTGAAGCCTTCGACGGGCAGCGAGCAACCCCTCGAGAATCCCTGCGCTCGTACTTCGGGAGCGCCGAGGCACTGCGCACCCGCCGCACTCCGTACTGGAGCGGGGCGCATTCCTTGGGCCGAGTTGCTGAAGCGGACCTATGACATCGACTCCCTGGCGTGCGTGTGCGGAGGGAGACTGCGGTTCATTTCGGTGATTCTCGATCCGGACGTGGCACGAGGTATCCTCAAGAGCTTGCACCTTCCAAGCGAGCCGCCTCCCATCGCCAGAGCGCGCTCGCCCGATGTGCGAGACGCGCTGCCGGACGACTGGCAGCTGGAACTTTCGGCCGTTGCGCCGACGTAGCGCGGCCGCACGCTCCAGCGACGAGTCCCTCGGCGTCAGCCCATCTGGCGCAACGCCGAGGTGTGCTTTGGATTCGCTCAGCGTGGTGGGCCCAGGGACCGAAGGTCTCCCGATACCCTTCGGACCCCGCCTGGCGACGAGGTGTTGACGGGAGTGACCGTTTGGAACGTCTACCCTCCCCAAGTTGACCACCCCCGCCACGAAACGGCATGATTTACGCTGTTTCGTCTGACTCGGTAGGCACAAACTCCGAGCGAGGCCTCAGGGCCGCACCCAATTGCCGCTGCTCCACGAGTCGCGTCAGCCCCAAGCGACGCAGCAGCGCCAACTGCTCCCGACCGATCTCTGGCAGGACATAGGCATCACCGTTGACACCCTTGCCAGCGTAGAGGCTGAGCCGGCACGGCTCGAGCTGCTCGAGCGCCTGCTCGGCTGAGATGCCTTCCTTCTTCTTCAGCCGCGCGGTGAGCTCTCGCTGCACGTGCAGGGCGAGCATGCACAGCGCCACGTGGGCACGCACTTTCGTATCGGTTCGGTGCCGCACCGGTCGTAGCTTTACCAGGCTCTTGATGATGTGGAAGTCCGCTTCCACCGCGTTCTTGGCCCGGTAGGTTCGGGTTAGCTGGGCAGCCGAGCGCTTGATCTTGGGATGCGCCACCAACACGCTGAAGCCATCGAAGCTGCGCCGCCTTTGCCATTGTGCTTCGTTGCGTGTCAACCTGATCTGCGGAAAGCTTCCCGACTCTGCAGTTACCGTTTCTGTCTTCACCTCAAAGACGTTCAACAGGTCGTGGCGCCGCAGCCGGTCTTCGATTACATGCAAGGCGCCCTTCGGTTTCAGATGCGAATGCGGATTGGCCAACCGTTGGTTGAGCTTCAGCACCTGCGCTTCAATCTCAACCACTGTGTTCTGAGCCAGCCAGCGCTGTCGAGCGAAGATATGTGGATTGAAATACGCCACGACACGCACCCGTTTCGGCTCGCTGGGCTTCGCGCGCCGATGGGAAGCGTGGCAGGCCACGCTCAGCAACCGATCCGTCGGGTCCGGCGCTTGTCGCATCAGCTCCGCAAACGCGGCACGCTGCTCTGCCTTGTCTTGCAGACTCGCCACTTTGAACAACCGGTTCACGGTGTGCCCGTCGACGTGTCCTGCCAACACGTGCTCCTGAAGGTCAGCATCGAGTCGGGTGAGGATTCGATGCTGGTGTCCCTTTTCCGTACTCAGTCCCAGCGAGCGCGCGGCGGCCGCGTGTGTGGAGAACTTACGGCAGGCGACGCTCTCCAGTAGGCTGAGGCCGATGCGCAGCGCTTCGGAACAGAGCAGGGGAGCGTCCTTCGGTTGCGTCTCGTTGACCGGGATCTCGACGAGCCCCAAGTCCGTGTAGAACAAGTCATCACTCAGTTCGACAAGCTCGGTCTGCCGGGCTCGCTCTGCCGCCTGGGCGGTGCACTTGGCGATCTGCTCGTGCAGTCTTGGCGAAGGCAGGTCAGCCAACACTCGAGACGGAAGCTTCACGCCGTAGCTGTCGAACTCCAACTTGACCAACGAGGTGATGAACTGCACGTCGGCTTCCAGCAGCTCGCGGATGTACGCAGTGGACCCCAGCGCTCGGTCGCAGACGATGGGCGTCTGCTCGAGCCACGGCACTTGCTGCACCGTTCGCATCATCTGCAACATCTGGGACCCCTCTCCGGAGGTGCCTTGCACCACCTCCCAACGTAGCGGATGGCCCTGGTCGTCACACAAGAGCACGATGCCGATCTTCTTGCGAACCAATCCCTCCTTGGTCTTGCCTTTCTTTGCGAGCAGGGGACCCTCGCCTTCGAACCACGTATCGGTGAGGTCAAGGTACATCGTGGCGAAACGCCCGTGCTGCTCATAAGCACGGCGGCTCAGGGCACGCATCAGTTCATGTTCTGCGGTCTCGAGTTGGTCCAGCACACGATGCACGCGGGTGTTGTTGAACTGAGCCGGAGAGACGCCCAGCAGCTCTGGCAGGGCCGTGCGAGGGAACCACCGCACGGCATGCAGCTTCGACTGCGGGTCCAGACAGCGCTGCGCGACCAGTGCCGTGACGATGCGGTCTGGGGCCACCTCGCTCTCCTCTTTGGGCAGCAGCCGGGCGATCTCCTCGGTCAGACCCAAGGTGCGCATCATCTCGACCACTACCGCCACGTCGAGGTAGCGAAGGATGGCTTGAGGCCTGCGCAGGCGAGCCGTTTCAGTCGTCGGCTCGGCAGTCATCGCCACCACTGGCGCTAGCCGCTGTCCGCTACGGTTGGCGGCGAAGGCGGCCTTGAGGTTTTCGAGCTGAAGCGGGTCGGTGATACGGCCGAGATTGGCGATGACGCGATGCAGGGGAACGCCGTCGCTCTTGCGGCGGTAGCTCTCGACCAGCTGGGCGTACTGGTAGGTCTTGTTGCCGCGGCGGAAGGTGGTGGCGCGCACCTGCATGTGACGTGCCTACACCACATGCACAACTATCTCAATATAAAACACATCAATACAACGTATGTGCCTACGACCCATGGACCAAAAAACTCAACCTCCTGTAATTAAATAGCAAATCATGCGGGGGTGATGGACCCCGATCAACTTGGGTACCCTCAATGATTTCCACGTCATCAAGAGCCTGGTGAAACTGCGTCCGGTGCGGCACCGCACGGACGCGAAGGTGCGCGCCCACGTCGCCCTCTGCATGCTGGCGCTCTATGTGCAGCGGGAGTTGACGCTGAAAGTCAAGAAGGACGACGTCTCGGCGGAGCTAGCGTTCGAGCATCTAGAGACATGTCACGTCGACGTGTACAGCCGTCGAGGAGCCCAGGGTGACGTCTACGTGGTGCCGTTGCCCTCTCGGGAGCAGACGCGGCTCCTCAAGAGGCTGGGGCTGACTCGACTGGTGGATCAGCGGGAAGTGGGGCTGGCGTTGAGGCCTCGCTCGGAGTTTGCCTCTACAAGCGAAGAGGAAACAGCGTAAATCATGCGGTTTCGTATGGGGGGTGGTCAAAATGAGGCGAAC
>JARRJX010000361.1:0-3558 GCA_037388645.1 Chloroflexota bacterium | reverse complement strand
CTAGCATTACCAGGGTGTGGACTCAAAAGGCCTGTCGCGCCCGCCTCCGTTCAGGGGCATTGAATGATATACAAATCCGACCGCTGCAGGGAGCGTTGGGGGGTATACAGAGTGTCGCCCAGTGATGCTGGGTGCGCAGGATTTCGTAATCGTCGGCCTCAAGACTCAAGGTGGTGGGGTCGTTGAGGTCGATCCAACCGCTGAGGATGGCCCAGGGGCCGATCTGCCAGGTCGTGATACGATAGGGCAGCCTGGCAAGGTCGACCTTCTCATCGGCGTAAGTCAGCCAGGTAAAGGTCAACGGCTCATGGATGTCGAACGCATTATAGGAGCCGACGAACTCTGTAGCGTCGTCCATCACACCGTCATATTTTTGCATCAGTGGAGTAAGTATTTATACGAAATCGCAAGCTTACTATATATATAGTTTGCCAGCCCGTCAACCGGGGTACTTTCGCATAACGTTTGTAACGGGTCAGGACTTTATAAATCTCGTTCGACGCAGCGGTCTATGTGGGTCGCTGCTGCCCGTTGTCGTTTTCGAGGGCACCTGCCCGGTGGGCCGGCCCGCATGGACGCGCACCGGTGTGGTATGATGGTCAGAGGCAGCGATGGAGCGATATAGTCGCGACATGCGTTCAAGATTCTGCCCGGCGGCGTGGCGGCGGATAAACGCCGAAGACGAAAGATCGACTCACAAGGGATGACCGGATGCAAGAAGCAAATCCACTGGTGCGAAGCCAGGCTCAACGGGATTGGGATCGCGCCCGGCAGGCGGCTGCCCTGGAACATATCGTCGGGATATTTTCCTCGAAGCCGATCGACCTGCTTTCTTTTGAAGACGTGCAAAAAAGCCTGCGACTGAGCCAGAAGAACTACAAAGGCATTCAAGAAATTGACATCGACCGCATCCTGGGCAGCGTGGGACGCTATAACGACTTCACCCGGACGTTCTTGCCCCGCAGAAGCTCGCTGCGTCATCGCTGGCAGAACGTCGACGCGATTGGCCTGGCGCAGGGGCTAAACCCCATCGAAGTCTACCAGGTTGGCGAAGCTTATTTTGTGGTGGACGGCAACCACCGGGTGTCGGTGGCGCGGATGGCGGGCAGCCCGACCATACCGGCCCACGTCTGGGAGTTCCCCACCACCGCCGGGCTGAGCGCGCAGGCCGATCTGGACGAAGTGTTCATCAAGGCGGAGTATGCGAGCTTCCTGGAGCGCACCCGGCTGGACCAGCAGCGCCCGGAGCAGGAGATCGTCTTCACCGCACCTGGGCGCTACCCCGAACTGGAATGCCAGATCGAGCTGTTCCGGCAGGCGCTGGAACAGATCGACCGGGAGTCGGTGACTTACGAGGATGCCGCTGCCGCCTGGTATGACATGATCTACACACCCGCCTGCCAGGTGATCCAGCAGCGGGGCGTCCTGGGGCGATTCCCCGGTCGGACGGAAGCCGACCTGTTCGCGTGGGTGTGGAGGTACAACGAGGAGCTAAAAGAACAGGGCATCGCCGACCTGAGACAGGCGGCGGATCAGGTCGGCGAGCAATCCGCCGGGCCGCTCAGGCGGCTGTGGCAGAAGATCACCGGCAAGCGCAGGCAGGGGGCGGAAGCCCAGGCGGGCGACAAATAACCATCGCCCGCCTGCCAGCAGCTTTTTCTCGCCTAGCTGATAATGTCCTTCCGCTTGCCGACTGTTTCCAGGATGCTCAAAGCCTTGGAAAGCTGGTCTTTGGTATGGGTCGCCATGTAGCTGGTGCGGAGCAGCGACATGTTCGGGGGCACGCCCGGCGGGACGAACGCATTGGTGAACAGGCCCTCGTCGAACAAGGCTTTCCAGAAGAAGATGGTGCGCATCTCATCGCCAATGATGATCGGGATGATCGGTGACTGGGTATTGCCGATGTTAAAGCCCAGCTCTTCCAGCCCCTTCTTCATGAACCGGTAGTTCTCCCACAGGCGCTCGACGTACTCCGGCTCTTTCTCCATGACGTCCAGGGTCGCCAGCACGGTCGCCACGTTCGGGGCGGGCAGGGCGGCGCTGAAGATCATCGAGCGGGCGTGGTGCTGGATGTAATGGATGACCTGGTCTTCCCCGGCGATGAACCCTCCCACCGAAGCGAAGGATTTGCTGAACGTGCCCATGATCAGGTCGACCTTATCGGTCACGTCGAAGTGGGCGGCTGTCCCACGGCCAGCGGCCAGCACTCCCAGGCTGTGGGCGTCGTCGACCATCAGGCGGGCGTTGTGCTTTTCCGCTATGGGGATGATGTCGGACAGTGGGGCGATCTCACCCCCCACGCTGTAAATCCCGTCGACGATCACCAGCTTCCCGGCCTCGTCGTCGACCTTTTCCAGCACGCGGTCGAGGTCTTCCATGTCGTTGTGTTTGAAGCGTCGCATCTCGCCGAAGGCCATGATGCAGCCGTCGATGATGCTGGCGTGGTCTTCCTTGTCGGTCACTGCCACGTCGCCCCGGCCCACCAGGGCAGAGATCGTGCCCAGGTTGGTCTGGTAGCCGGTGGCAAAGACCAGCGCCGACTCTTTGCCGACCCAATCGGCGAGGCGCTTCTCCAGCTCGACGTGGATGGAAAGCGTGCCGTTCTGGAAGCGCGAGCCGGTGCAGCCGGTGCCAAAGCGGTGGATGGCGGCGACGGCGGCTTCGCGCACTTTGGGATGGGTGGTGAGGCCCAGATAGTTGTTCGCGCCGAGCATGATGATCTCACGCCCCTGGTAGCGCACCGTCGTGCCTTCGGAATCCTCGTAGGGGATAAAGTAGGGGTAAATCCCCATCGCCTGCGCTTCACGGGCACGAGTAAAGGCATGCGCCTTTTCGAAAATGTCCGTTTTGCTCTTTTCGACAACGCTCATGAGCAAATCTCCATTTCTTGGGATTGAAGATGCAACGTAAACACTAAAATCGGGGCGAGCTACCCCAACAGTGCATCCGCGGTTGTGAAGCACCTCGGTCTTCCCCGTTACGCTTCCGTATCATTATACTCGAAAAAACGGTGGTTCCAGCACCACATTCATTATATAAATACACGGGCGCGGGCCAGAGGTTGCGATTCACCTGCTCCGGGCACAAACGAGAGCAAAACAGAGTGACAAGCGGAGCCAATTTCAATTGACAAGCGGAGCCAATTTCAATTGACAAGCCCCTCGCATTCTCGTATACTTTTCGCAACTGAACGTGGCAGCCGACATCTTGATGCATACCCATATGGAATTGACGTGGCGGAGGAGTACACGTCATTTATGTGTTGATGCATGTGACTGCCTCGTTCCAATTCACCCTATACGTCAGTGAAGAAGAGGAGAAGAACTGGCATGCGTAGGTTTGCACTATTTGCAGTCCTGGCCTTTGCGCTGGTTGTAGTTGCCTGTGCGCCACCTCCTGCTGCCGAACCGGAGGTCGAGGAGCCAACCGAAGAGCAGATGGCCGAGGAGCCAACTCAAGAAGAAGCCGTGACCGAAGAGCCAGCCATGACCGGCAACCTGGTGCTGGAACGGACCACCGGGACGGCGGGTGAGACGCGCTGGGACTACGGCGGTTGCT
>JARRJX010000360.1:0-3563 GCA_037388645.1 Chloroflexota bacterium | reverse complement strand
GCCATCTCATCCAGCGCGCCTTCGGCGTGGGGCAGGCCAGAGATGGCGAAGGTGCTCACCACCGTGTCGAACGACTCCGCCGGATAGGGCAGGGCGAAAGCGCTCCCCCGCGTCACCCGGCTGACCAGCCCGGCGCGGGCGAGCCGCTGTTGGGTGAAGCGGCACATCCCCCAGGCCAGATCGAGACCGACGCACAGATCGGCCTGACGGGCCAACTCGACGTGGAGCCTGCCCGGCCCGAAGCCCACCTCCAGCACGCGACCGCCGGACGGGACGTAATCGAGGGCGCGGCTTACCAGCCGCCACCACGCGCCCAGCGTGAGCCAGTCGAGGCTGTCATAGGCCGGGGCGAGGGCGTTATAGACCACGGCGTTCCAGAAGCGTAATCGGCGCTCCTGGGCGGGGGTGTGGTTGTTGGTGTCTGTCATGATCGGCTCCCGTTTTGCTCGGACAACGGATTGTCTGATCATTATGATAATCCGCCACGTATTTTGTGCCACAAAAAAATCTGAGTACAATACGGGCATGGCCGAAAACCCGATTCTCAACGAACGCTACCGCCTGATCGAGCAGATCGGGTCGGGCGGGATGGCGGTGATCTACAAGGCCCAGGACCTCGACCTCAACCGGATCGTGGCGGTCAAGGTGCTGCGCCCCAGCCTGGTCAGCGACCCGGAGTTCCTGATGCGCTTCCGGCGCGAGGCCCAGGCCGCCGCCAACCTCTCGCACCCGAACATCGTCACGGTGCACGACGTGGGCCAGGACGGCCCCAAGACCCATTACATCGTGATGGAGTACGTGGCGGGGCAGAACCTCAAGAAGCTGATCCGGGCGCGGGGCGCGTTCGAGGTCGACCCGGCGCTGGGAATCATCATCGAGGTGTGCAAGGGGGTCGGGTACGCCCACCGGGCGGGGCTGGTGCACTGCGACATCAAGCCGCAGAACATCCTGGTGACGCCGGAGAACAGCATCAAGGTGGTGGATTTCGGCATCGCGCGGGCCTTCTCCGCCGCGCGGACGGGCGAGGAGATCGAGGACGTGGTGTGGGGCAGCCCGCACTACTTCTCGCCGGAGCAGGCCGCCGGAGAGCCGCCTACCCCGGCCTCGGACGTGTATTCAATCGGCGTGGTGCTGTTCGAGCTGCTCACCGGGCGGCTGCCCTTCACCGGGCAGGACTACCAGGAGCTGGCGCTGGCCCACCTCAAACAAGACCCGCCCTCGATCATCGACGTGAACCCGGCGCTGCCCCAGGAGCTTGACCGGATCGTCCGCAAGCTGATGGCGAAGGAACCGGCCACCCGCTATCGCACGGCGGACCAACTGGGCCGCATCCTGACGCAGTACCGCCAGCAGGGCGAGCAGCCGACCACCTCGTCGTTCGTGGTCAAGCCGTCCCACGTGTCGCCGCCGCCCGCGCCCAAACCGGGCGATACGATCCCGTCGCCCTCCACCCAGCAGGCACCCGCCGCCGAGCCGACCATCAGCAGCAGCGGCTATACACCACGCCCCCGCGCCAACCCGGAAGCCTACGCTCGCCCCACGTTCCAATCGCGCTACTATCCGGGCGCATCCGGGGCGGACATCCCCGACGAGTACTTCGAGGAGGAGTTCGTGCCGGGCGTGGACGTGTACGGCATCGTGCTGGGGGTGCTGGCAGCGGTGGCCGTGTTGGGGCTGATCCCGCTCTGGCTGACGATCCTGCTGACCTTCACCCGGTAATGGACAAGACCGCCTTCCGCACTTTCTGAAGCCTGTATAAGACTTTCATAAGAAACGCCAACAAACGTCCCATACCCCCCTTGACAAATCTTACCCGCATGCTATACTGGCGGCGGTTTTGGCACTCGAAGCATCCGAGTGCTAGAATCACTACGAGAGAAATTGACACACACCAGAGCTATTCATTCCCTGTAAAACCGTAGGAGGGTATACCTTATGGCGATGAATCTGCGACCCCTGGGAGACCGCGTCGTCATCGAGCCGTCGGAAAAGGATGAGCGCACCGAGAGCGGCCTGTTCATCCCAGAGACCGTCAAAGAAAAGCCGCAGGAAGGCACCATCGTGGCGGTAGGCGCTGGCAAGCGCGACGACGATGGGAAGCGCATCCCGATGGATGTCGAGGTCGGCCAGACGGTGCTGTTCGCCAAGTACGCGGGCACCGAGATCAAGCTCGAGGGCAAGAAAGTGCTGATTCTCAAAGAGTCCGACGTCCTGGCGATCGTCGAGTAAGCGTTTTCAGGTCAACTTACGACTAACCGTTTCACGGAGGAACAGAACCTATGGCTAAGCAGTTAGCGTTTTCTGAGGAAGCCCGCCGCCGCCTCAAGGTCGGCGTCGACACCCTGGCCGACGCGGTGACGACCACCCTCGGCCCGAAGGGGCGCAACGTCGCCCTGGACAAGAAGTGGGGCGCGCCCACGATCACCCACGACGGCGTGACGGTGGCGAAAGAAATCGAGCTGGAAGACCCGTATGAGAACATGGGGGCCCAGTTATTGAAGGAAGCGGCGACCAAGACAAACGACATCGCCGGTGATGGCACCACGACCAGCATCGTGCTCGCCCAGACGATGGTCAACCAGGGCCTGAAGAACGTTGCCGCCGGGGCGAACCCGATGCTGCTCAAGCGCGGCATCGAGGCCGCCACCCAGCGCATCGCCGAGGCGATCAGCGAGCAGGCCGTCGAGATCGACACCAAAGAAGAGATCGCCAGCGTGGCGAGCATCTCCGCCCAGGACACCGAGATCGGGGAGCTGATCTCGGACGTGATGTGGAAGGTGGGGAAGGACGGCGTGATCACGGTCGAGGAGAGCAAGGGGCTGCTATTCGAGACCGAGTACGTCGAGGGCATGCAGTTCGACCGGGGCTACATCAGCGCGTATTTCGTGACCAGCCCTGAGAGCATGGAAGCGGTGATCGAGGAGCCTTACATCCTGATCCACGACAAGAAGATCAGCGCGGCAGCCGACATCATGCCCGTGCTGGAGAAGCTGATCAACCGCGGCAAGCGCGAGCTGGTGATCCTGGCCGAGGACGTGGACGGCGAGGCGCTGGCGACCTTGGTGCTGAACAAGCTGCGCGGCATGCTCAACGTGCTGGCCGTCAAGGCCCCTGGCTTCGGCGACCGGCGTAAGGCCATGCTCCAGGACATCGCGGTGATGACCGGCGGGACCGTCATCACCGAGGAATTAGGCCGCAAGCTGGAAAGCGTCACCATCGACGACCTGGGCACCTGCGATAAGATCGTCTCCACGAAGGACGACACCACCCTGATCGGGGGCAATGGCGACGAGAAGGCAATCAAGGGCCGCATCGAAGAGATCAAGGTCGCCATCGACCAGAGCACCTCTGATTACGACCGCGAGAAGCTCCAGGAGCGGCTGGCGAAGCTCTCCGGCGGCGTGGCCGTGATCCGCGTAGGCGCGGCGACCGAAGTCGAGCTGAAGGAAAAGAAGCACCGCGTCGAGGACGCACTGAGCGCGACCCGTGCAGCAGTCGAGGAAGGGATCGTCACCCGGTGGCGGAGTGGCGCTGATCAACGCAGTAGCCGCCCTGGATAGCAT
>JARRJX010000359.1:0-3566 GCA_037388645.1 Chloroflexota bacterium | reverse complement strand
GGGTCTGACGAGTAAGCGCCATGATCCAGGCTCAGAACTTCACGCATTGCACCCACTAAACTGAACCAGACCCCGTCTTTTAGGGGCAAAGGAGCCACGCTCAATGTCATCGATTCAGTCCGTAGGCGAGCAGATCGCCCAGAACGTCGAGCGCGTGATCGTCGGCAAGCGCGGGGAGGTGATCCTGACCGTGATCGGCCTGCTCTGCCAGGGCCACGTCCTGATCGAGGACGTGCCGGGCGTGGGCAAGACGATGCTCGCCAAGGCGCTGGCCCGCTCGATCGGCTGCAACTTCAGCCGCATCCAGTTCACGCCAGACATGCTGCCCAGCGACGTGACCGGCGTCTCGATCTTCAACCAGCAAACGCGCGAGTTCGAGTTCCGGCCCGGCCCGGTGATGGCCCAGATCGTGCTCGCCGACGAGATCAACCGGGCCACCCCCAAGACGCAGTCCGCCCTGCTGGAGGCGATGGAGGAGCGCCAGGTCACCGTCGATGGCACCACCTACCAGCTCGCCCGCCCCTTCCTGGTGCTCGCCACCCAGAACCCGATCGAGTACGAGGGCACCTTCCCCCTCCCCGAAGCGCAGCTCGACCGCTTCATGCTGCGCATCCGGCTGGGCTACCCCGGCCCGGACGAGGAGGTCGCCGTCCTTGAGTCGCAGCAGTACGCCCACCCCGTCACCCAGATCGAGCAGGTGGTGTCGGTCGAAGAGCTGGTCGAGGTGCAGGAGACGATCAAGCAGGTCTACATCGACGGCCAGATCAAGCGCTACATCGTCGACCTGGTCACCGCCACTCGCGCCCACCCCGATGTGTACCTGGGGGCCAGCCCGCGCGGCAGCCTGGCGCTCTTCCGCAGCGCGCAGGCGCGGGCCGCGCTGGCCGGGCGCGATCACGTCCTGCCCGACGACGTGAAGGCGCTGGCCGAGGCGGCTCTCGCCCACCGGATCATCGTCGGCCCGGCGGCGCGCATCAAGGACGTCTCCGCCCAGGGGATCGTCGCCGAGGTGCTCAAGCAGGTGCCCGTGCCCGGCGCGGCGCTCGGATCGCGCCGTTAACCCCCGATGACCGACCGGCGGCGCACCGCCATCTACGCGGCGATCATCGGCTGCCTGCTGGCCGGGCTGATCACCGGGCGCGGCTTCTTTTTCAACGTGGCCTACGCCTTCGCCGGGCTGCTGGTGCTCTCGTTTGTCTGGGTGCAGGCGGGGATTAGCTGGCTGCGCCTGGGCCGCCAGACGCGCGCCCGGCGCGCCCAGGTGGGCCGCACCCTGGAGGAGCGCTTCACCGTCCAGAACACCAGCCTGCTGCCCAAGCTCTGGCTGGAGGTCTACGACGAGTCGACCCTGCCCGGCCACCACGCCAGCCACGTGGTCAGCACGATGGGCCCGCACGCCGAAAAATCCTGGCCGGTGCGCACCCTGTGCGTGCAGCGCGGCGAGTTCGTGCTGGGGCCGCTGCGGGTGGTCAACAGCGACCCGTTCGGCCTGTTCGAGGTCGAGCGCCAGATCAACGCCACCACTCGGCTGGTGGTCTACCCCTCCACCGTCGACGTCGTCCAGTTCGCCCTGCCCGTCGGGCTGCTCCCCGGCGGCGAGGCGATCCGCCGCCGCACCCACACGATCACCACCAACGCCTCCGGCGTGCGCGAATACGCGCCGGGCGACAGCCTCAGCCGCATCCACTGGCGCAGCAGCGCCCGCCGCGAGCGCCTGATCGTCAAGGAGTTCGAATTAGACCCGCTGGCCGATATCTGGATCGCGCTGGACGCCGAGGGAGCGGTGCATTACGCCGCGCCGCCCCACCCCGCCGATGGGGATCGGCCCGCCTGGGAGTGGCAGAACGCCGGGACGTTCGCCCTGCCGCCCACCACCGAGGAATACGCGGTCAGCAGCGCCGCCTCGCTGGCTCAGTACTTCCTGCGCAAAGACCGCTCGGTCGGTTTCGTCACCCACGGCCAGCGGCGCGAGGTGATCCAGGTCGACCGGGGGCCGCGCCAGCTCACCAAGATCATGGAGACGCTCGCCCTGTTCCGGGCGGACGGGCATATGCCGTTAGACCAGCTGCTGACGTTGGAGGCCGACCAGTTGGCACGGGGCACCACGCTGGTGGTCGTCACCCCCTCCACCCGCGAGGGCTGGGGCGAGGTCGCCCACCGGCTGGCCCACCGGGGCGTCCGCGTGATCGCGGTGCTGGTCGATTCGGAGAGCTTCGGCGGGCGGCCCGGCGTGCGGCGGGTGGCGGCCACCCTGGCCGCGATCAACGTGCCGACCTACGTGGTGCGCCGGGGCGACGACCTGGCGGTCGCGCTCAGCCACCAGCAGGTGTGACCCCATCCAATCCGATTGGGTCAATGGGCGGCATGAAGCGAAACAACGTATACAAAAAAGGAGACTTCGTGTGAGGAAGTCTCCTTGTGCAGCCTGTAGGGTCCGCAGTACGCTCAACTAGCTCGTATAGTCTTCGTCATCATCCAGATTGTTGCCATTACCCCGGTTGCCGGAATTACCAGGGATGAGCTGGTTTCCTCGCCCGGGGTTGTTCTGACTGTTGTTCCCTTGCCCGGGGTTGTTCTGGTTACCATTTCCTCGTCCGGGGTTGTTCTCACTGCCGTTCCCTCGCCCGGGATTGCTATTCGGGTCGCTTGCTTGATGCGGGCCAGCCCAATCAGGCTTGCCCCGCCCTGCCCAGGGTGGAGGGCCTCCGTCACGCTCATTTCCAATCAGGCCAAGCTCCTGCCAGACCTGTCCCCAGCCATTTCCCTGACCTTTTGATGCGAGCAGATCCGCCGGCGAATCACCAGTAACGCCGCTGGTCTCAAAGGCCAACATGATCTCACCCACACCGTATCCATCGCAGAAATAGCCGAGTACCGTCTCATAATCAACGCCGTAGGTTTCTGCAATCCCCGATATGATCGGGTGCTGCACATCCCCATTGCAGATGGCAGAGTTTCCTTCGTCGCCATCGTCTTCATCTTCTTGCTGCGGCATATTGCCCTGTGATGCAGCTAACGCCACCGTAGTCGGCAGCGTTATCAACACACAGAGCACTCCCAGTGCTCGCAGAACCTTCAACCTGACTTTCATGATTGTGCCTCCTTTATCGGCAGGCGGACCCTACAGGTACTACTCTAACAACCCCAATTCATCCCAGACGGGCTCCCAACCTCCCGCCCGTGCGGCCATATCCAGCAGTTCGGCAACCGGAACACCGGTTTGTTGACTGGTCTGATAGGCAACCAGAATATCGTCGAAGGTATCACCGTTGCAGAAGAGTTTCATCACTTCTTCATAGTCAACGCCATAAGTCATTGCGATTCGTTCACCGATTGGGTGCGGTTCGGTCTCGACGCAGCTAACGTATTCGTCTGCTAACGCGTCCACAGCAGACCGGCCAAAGGTGTCCGGATCGCCCGCTTCCCCCGCTGATTCAGTTGGCAGTGGAACGCTGGGGGGGATGGATGTTTCGACTGGAATTCCGTCATTCACCGGCTCGGTGACGAGCTGGTCAACAGGCTCTTCAGACTCACTGGAACCGCGCCGTGCGTTCATCCTCCGGCAC
>JARRJX010000358.1:0-3575 GCA_037388645.1 Chloroflexota bacterium | reverse complement strand
CCTGGCGGCGATCTTAAACAACCAATTGATGAGTTTGGCCTCTTCCCTGAAGTCATTCAAGTACCTGAAAGCACTTAAAAATGTATCCTGTACAATGTCTTCGGCATCCTCGTTATTCCCGCACATTCTTCGGCCGAAAGAAAAAATCCGGTTTTCGTAACGTTCAACAATCCGATCCATGGCTTCCATGGATCCGGCCTTGAACTCACTTATAAGTTGATGATCGGAGATGGCGCTTTCTGCTGTATTCATGGAGGAGTGGGGTCCCCTGCTTGTAGTGGTTCCAATATGCCATATTACCCTGAAATCTGCCCGATTCCTTTATCAAGGATTTCCTGAGATTATTTTATCCAGTAGTCCACTGATGGAAATAGTTTTTTATCGGTATGAGGAAGAAAAAGCGACGCGATATATTCATCCATAAATGGTTGATAGGTTGAAAGTTCGATATTGGTCATTTTATTGGCAATTTTTTCAGTCCGCTCCAGAGCGTGACAGGAAAGAAGTGCCATTCTGGCACCCATTAATGAACTGTTGCCGATAAATTGGAATTTGCCGATATCAATATCAGGCAGGAGCCCGATGGCCACGGCCTTTGCGATATCCAGGTAGCTCCCGAACCCCCCTGCCACAAAGAAGGTTTCAATCTGTTCAAAGGACACCCCCACGTAATCTGCAAGCGATTTGAAGGCCGCGAAAACGGCACCCCCAGCCGCGCCCATAGTACTCGAACACGGCGGTGTCCTCCAGCATGCAGGCGCGGTAGGCGAAGATCAACAGCGCGCCGATGGCAATCGAGACGAGCACAAACGCACAGCACAAGACGGCGAACAGGGCGATCAGCCCGCCGACAGCAGGTCCTATCGCGCTGTCAGACACATTGCTCGTCGTCGCAATCGCCGCAAAGACAATCCCGGCCATCACCAGCAAAAAGACGATGGTGGGGATTAAAGCGACCAGATTGATGCCGACCAGCCGCCAGCCCTTCGCCCAGGCCGGACGCCAGGCATCGGGCAGGCGGGAGGTGCCCTCCCTCTCGATCTGGTCTACCCCGGCGATCAAAGCCCCGGCGGAGATGGTCCCGGCGACCCACAGCGCGATGCCGATCAGGAAGATGATGCAGCAGAGCGGGATCAGGATGGCCGCGCTCACCCCGGCGATAGGCAGCGCCTTGCTGAGGAACTGCTCCAGGTCCTGCTGATCCATGTTCTCCAGATCACGCCAATCAAACTCCCCCTGATTCTGCGCGCTGGAGTTGCTGCCGCCGTAATTGAAGCGGCTCCCCCCGTTCGACCCGCCGCTGGTCAGCGCGACCACCAGGCCGAGGATCACCAGCCACTTGTTATCCCAGACGATCTTCCAGGCACGCGTGAGCAAATCTCCGTAGTCCATCCAAAACCCCTTCCGGTTATCGACGAATAAACAAAAGCATGGCCCTGCTGTTTATACGTTATACGCAGCAAAGCGGCCCCGGTTGCACCCTAGGCCGCGGCGGCTTCGGCGGGGGGCAGGGCAGGCCCCGCATCCTCCATCCACTCCCCATATGCCAGCGTCCACAGCACATAGGTCAGGGTGTTGACGAACAACCCCAGCACGAGCACGGCCAGCCCGACCAGGCAGATCAGGGGAAACAGGATGGGGACCAACGCCGATATAAAAAACACGAACACCGCCGGGACGACGACGACCAGGACGAGGGCGATGGTGATGGCGTACTGGATCAGGATCAGGAGGAGCACCTGCCCCGGCTGGGCGAGGAAGACCGTCCAGGCATGGCCCATCGACTCAAACAGCTTCTTGTCCTCCCGGACGACGGCCTGCTCGGAGAGGAGGAGCCAGATCGTGACGGGGATGCCGACGACGATGCTCAGGCAGGAGAGGGAGAGCGAGAGCAGCGACTGGCCCATCGCCATGGTGGCGGAGGCCGGGTCGGTGGGGTCGATCATGCCCATCTGGTTGGAGAGCATGATGCTAACCAGCCCGATCAGCAAGCCGGGCAGGGAGAGCAGCACGGCCACCCCCAGCAGCCGCCCGGCGCGCTCCCAGCCCACCTGCCACGCATCGGCAAAGGGCAGCTTCGGCTGGCGCTCGGCCCCGCCCGCCCCGGCGATCAGCGCGCCCACCGCGATCCGGGAGGCGGCAAAGAGCACCAGCCCAACGGGGATGCATACCACCATGGATGCGTAGAAGATGGTGGTGAAGGCCGGTTCCATGGCGCGCAGCTCGGCGGCGGACACGCCGGGGGGCAGGTCGGCGTAGGCCTGGGCGAAGAGGGCTTGGGGATCGTAGGCCAGGCTGACGACCCCGCCCAGGCCCCAGGAGCCGAGGATGAGCGCCGCGCCGGAGATAAACAGCCATTTGTTGCCCCAGGCCACGTCCCAGGTGCGTTTCAACAGGTGTCCGTAGTCCATGTGGTTGGCTCCTTGTGGAATAGCTTTCAGCCGTCAGCTTTCAGCCTGTCAGCGGGTCGGCGTGTATGATTGCGATGTGGGCGGCATGTGATGAGACGATCTCGCGTCGATGGCGACGACCGCCGCAGGTTAAAACCATGCGGGGCGACTTAAGTCGCTTAGAAAATGTCCGCTAAAGGTCTGTTTTTGCAAACAGTGGACTCATTTCCACCGTAGTGGAAAGTATTAACATCAAACACCATCAGAGGACATTGCCCTACTGTTTCTTAAATCCTCAGAGCTGGATCAACCGGAACATTCATCTGATATACCACCAATAATTGAGGGTTCCCGCTCGGCCATTCCCCGATCCGATTATAAGGGCTAGCGGAGAATCAGGATAACCTCGTCGATCTCCGCGGCGCGCGCGTAGGCGTAGCCGCGGTCGGTGCCGTGTCGAATAAAGCCGCATTTCTCCAGCACGCGGATCGAGCCGACGTTATCGCTGGCCGCGCGGGCGTAGAGGGGGCGGGTCGGGATGAGGGTGAGGAACTCGGCCAGCGCGCGGGTGGCGATCCCCCTGCCCCAGAACTCGCGGCCCAGCCAGTAGCCGACCGACGGCCTGCCGAACTGCTCGAAGGCCACGACCCGACCGGCCACCTGCCCATCGACGAGGATCGTCTTTTTGGTGATCGAGTCGTCGGCCAGAACCTCCGCCCAGCGCGCGTCGAACGCGACCCGGTCGGAGGGGTCTTCGACGGTGAAGGCGACCATGTGCCCGGCGACCGGGTCGAGCTGGTGCTCGAAGAAGGTCGGGAGGTCGGCTTTCACCATGTCGCGCAGGCGGATGTCGGCTGACAGGCGATCATCGTCCACGTAGTTTCTCTCCGTGCTACTCCCACTCGATGGTGGCAGGCGGCTTGGTAGTGACATCGTAGACCACCCGGTTGACCCCCGGCACCTCGTTGACGATCCGGGCGCTGACCCGCGCCAGCAGGTCGTTGGGCAGCCTCGCCCAATCGGCGGTCATGAAATCGTCGGTGACGACCGCGCGCAGGGCGACCGTCTCAGCGTAGGTGCGGTAATCGCCCATCACGCCGACGCTGCGCACGGGCAGCAGCACGGCAAACGCCTGGGCGGTGTCGTCACGCAGCAGGCCCGCCGCGCGCAACTCGTCCACGAAGA
>JARRJX010000357.1:0-3592 GCA_037388645.1 Chloroflexota bacterium | reverse complement strand
GTCGCTGGGATGGCAGTGGTCGTTCTGGGCGGCGCTACCTATCGCGATGGGCATGGCAGGGCTGGCGGGCGTCATTCTCGGCGTTCCAGTACTGCGCATGCGGGGCGACTACTTAGCCATCGTCACCCTTGGATTTGGAGAGATCATCCGGCTCCTGGTCTTATCAGAAGCGCTGAAGCCGTTCCTGGGCGGGTCGACGGGTATCCTGGAGATCCCTAAACCATCCATTCTAGGGACCTCGCTGAAAGACGCCCAATACCTCTATTACGTGATCCTGGCAGGCTGTTTGATCGCGCTGTACGTGTCCTGGCGCTTAAGCGACTCACGGATTGGCCGCGCCTGGATCGCGATGCGCGAGGACGAGGACGTCGCCGAGGCAATGGGCATCAACCTGGTGCAATACAAGCTGATGGCGTTCGCATCCGGCGCGGTTTTCTCAGGTATGGCAGGGGCGATCTTCGCCAGCAAGATCGGCTCCGTCTTCCCGCACAGCTTCAACCTGCTGATCTCGATCAACGTGCTCAGCCTGATCATCGTGGGGGGGTTAGCCAGCATGCCGGGCGTTTTCGTCGGCGCGCTGATCCTGGTCGGGCTGCCGGAGCTGCTGCGCGAGTTCGCGGAGTTCAGGCTGCTGATGTACGGCGCCACGCTGGTCGCCATGATGTTAGTCAAGCCGGAGGGGTTCTGGCCTACCAAACAGCGCATGCGGGAGCTTCGAGGCCACGATCAAGGCCCACCTGCCGAAGCAGAAGAGCTACCTGTCTCCAACGCGGCAGGATGAGGAGGGCACGATGAGCTTATTAGAAGCCACTCAGGTGACAAAACGGTTTGGCGGCCTGACCGCCGTCAGCCAGTTTGACATGGAGATCCCTGAAGAGAGCATCGCCAGCCTTATCGGGCCGAACGGGGCGGGAAAGACGACGTTCTTCAACTGCGTGACGGGTTTCTACCAGATCGACGAAGGCACCATCGTGTTCGACGGGCAACTGCTGAACGGGCTGTCCTCAGACCGAATCACGCGGAAGGGAATCTCGCGCACCTACCAGAATATCAGGCTCTTCGCCAACATGACGGCGATCGAAAACGTGATGGTGGGCGAGCACCCCCTGCTGAAGACGGGCATCATCGGCACGCTGGCCTGGGCCCCCTCCGAAGCAGAGGATGAAGTGGCGGAAAGCCGCGCGAGGGAAATACTCGAATTTGTCGGAATGGCGGGGAAAGGGGACGCGGTCGCCAAAAACCTTCCATACGGCGATCAACGGCGGCTTGAGATCGCGCGGGCGCTCGCCAGCCAGCCCAAACTGCTGCTGCTGGACGAGCCGACGGCGGGCATGAACCCCCTGGAGACCACGGCGATGATGGCGTTCATCAAACACCTGCGGGATGAATTGAAGCTGACGATCTTCCTGATCGAACACGACATGAGCGTGGTGATGAGCATCTCCGACCACGTCACCGTATTAGACTACGGCGTAAAAATCTCGGAAGGCCCCCCGGAGCACGTGAAAAACGACCCTGCCGTCATCGAGGCCTACCTGGGTGTGCCCCTCGAAGAACCAGGAGAGGCAGTCTGATGGCCCTGCTCGCAACAAACAACGTCCACACATTCTACGGCAAAATCCATGCCTTACGCGGCATTTCGATCACGGTCGAAGAGGGTGAGATCGTCACGCTGATCGGCAGCAACGGGGCGGGCAAATCGACCACGCTCAACACGATCTGTGGGATCACACCGGCCAGCATGGGGACGATCACGCTGGGAGACCGGGATATCACGTCTGTGCCTTCCCACGAGATCGTGGCGCTGGGCATCACCCAGGCTCCAGAAGGCCGACGCATCTTCGCCCGATTGACCGTGTATGAGAACCTGCTGATGGGGGCTTACACACGAACCGATTCCAAGGCAGCGATCGAGGAGACGCTTGAGCTGGTATACCGCACGTTCCCACGCTTGAAAGAACGTCTGCGCCAGCCGGGCGGGACGCTATCAGGTGGGGAGCAACAAATGCTGGCTATCGGGCGCGCCCTGATGGCGAACCCGCGCGTGCTGCTGCTGGACGAGCCGTCGATGGGATTGGCCCCGATCCTGGTGCAGGAAATCTTCGCGATTATCGAGCAGCTCAACCAGGCAGGGACGACGATCCTGCTCGTCGAGCAAAACGCCCAGCTCGCGCTCTCGATCTGCAACCGGGGCTACGTTCTGCAAACCGGCGAGATCGTGCTGGAGGGCACCGGCAAGGAGCTGCTGGCAAACGAAATGGTACGCGAAGCCTATCTCGGTTAGCTCACCGCTCACCTGAGAGGCTCCAAACAACGATGCGGCCTGGCCCTGGCGATGTTCAAGAGCCAATCAGATGAGCATACCTGGCGCGCGATCGCCTATCCGCTCTGCCTGACCCTGATCGTGATCAGCGGAGCCCTGCTCCGCTTCTCTCACGCGGACTGGGACAGCGGCTATACGCTCCACCCCGACGAGCGAGGGATATTATTCGTCGCACAGGCCATTGCCGTCCCTGACCGGGCGGCTGAGCTTTTCAGCCCACGCCACTCCCCATTCAACCCGCTGCGCAACCCCGATGGCACAATACACCCCTACGCTTACGGCCACCTACCCCTTTATGCAACGGTGGCAGCCCAACGCCTGCTTTCCCTGCCATGCGGCGCGCTGGCAGAAGCATGCGAGAACATACCGCCAGACACCTTCGCGGGGCGGCTGCTGAACGTCGCCCAGGCCCCACGCTTCGGCCACCTGACATACGTCGGCAGGGCGCTCTCCGCGCTGTGCGACACCTTCACCATCCTGATCACGGCGCTGCTCGCCGCCAGACTATTCAACAAAGCAGCCGGGCTGCTTGCCGCCGCGATGATGGCCTTTGCCGTGCTGCACATCCAGAACGCACATTTCGGCACGGTCGATTCGGCGCTGGCGCTGTTCTCCACGCTGAGCGTGCTGCTGCTGGCCGGTTACGCCCGGAACAAACGCAGGCTCACGAGCATCCTGGCGGGCTGCGCTATCGGCCTGGCGATCGGGTGCAAGGCCAGCGGGATCGTCCTAATTGTGCCGCTGGTGGCGGCGCACCTTGAGCGCGTCCAGAGCCGCCGGATCCCGGTGAGGCTGGCGGATCACACGACTTTCTGGCTGAGCGCGCTGGGCCTCGGCGTGGCATTCGCCTTGACGAACCCCTACGCGGTGATCGACCCTGTCCCCTACTTCAGCGAGATCGCCACCCAGGGGGGCATGACGGCAGGAAAATTTGACTGGCCTTTCACACGGCAGTTCATCGGCACCGCGCCGTTCGTCTACATGATCGGGCAGCAGGCGCGCTGGACGCTGGGCCTGCCGCTGACCCTGGCCGGTTACGCCGGACTGATCTGGGCTGGCTGGACACTCCGGGCCAACCCGGACAAGGCCACGGCGACCACTTTCGTCGCAACGGTCACGCTGCTGGTGGTGACAGGCACACAATTCGCCAAGTTCCCGCGCTACACGCTGCCGCTCACCCCGCTGCTGGCGACGTTTGGCGCGGGCATGTTGAGTGGCGTTCCCTTCAAAAAACTTCGATATAGGCGTCTGTCCATCCTGCTCGCCTGG
>JARRJX010000356.1:0-3612 GCA_037388645.1 Chloroflexota bacterium | reverse complement strand
GCTCGTCCGGGGCGTCGAGGGATACTATCACTTCGGCACCGACCAGCGCGTCCTGCTGCTGACCGGCGAGGAGGTGCACGACCCGCGCCGCCAGCCGCAGGCCAACCACATGCTGATCTACGGGGTCGAGCAGGAGCTAGCCCCCCACGCCCCCCACTCGCAGACCCTGATCGAGCAGGTCGAGGCCGTGGAGGGGTCCTGCTACCTGGCCCACCCGCTGGAGAAGTCCGCCCCCCTGTTCGACGAGCCAGCCATCCCTTGGGTGGATTGGACTGTTGAGGGCTACACCGGAATCGAGCTGTGGAACTACATGTCGGAGTTCAAGAGCCACCTGAACAGCCCGCTGGCGGCCCTCCAGGCCGCCTTCCGCCCGGAGCGCTTCATCAGCGGCCCATTTCCGCAAACGCTGGCCCTCTGGGATCAACTGCTGGGAGAGGGGCGGCGCGTGCGGATCATCGGCGGGGCGGACGCCCACGCCAACCGCCATTCGCTGGGGCCGATCAGCCGGGTGGTCTTCCCCTACGAATACCTGTTCCGCTGCGTCAACCTCCACATCCTCACCCCGCGCCCCTTCAGCGGCGACCTGGAGCACGATAAACGCCTGGTGCTCAACGCGCTGCGTGATGGTAATACCTTCGTCGGCTACGACCTGCCCGCCCCCACGCGCGGGTTCCGCTTCTCGGCTCAAGGCCTGAACACCCATGCCATCATGGGGAGCTGGCTGAGGGTGGGCGATGGGGTGACCTTGCAGGTCGCCTGCCCGCAGATAGCGCAGTCCCGCCTGATCCACAACGGCAAAGTGGTGCTGGAAGAGAGCGAGGGCACCCACAGCACCTTCATCGCCACCCGGCCCGGCGCGTACCGGGTGGAGGTCTATCTGCCTTACAAAGGTAAGCCGCGCGGCTGGATTTTCAGCAACCCGATCTTCATCACCAACTGACAGCCTGTTTGCTGTATTGCTGATGGGCTACTCATACGCCAGCGAGCGCCGCACGCTGACCGCCGCCGCGCGGTTGGCGGGCAGCAGCGAGGCCGCCACCGCGATCAGCAGCGCGCAGACCAGCCAGATCGCGTAGCCCACCGGCTCGATGGTCGCCACCAGCGGCTGGTCGATCAGGGCGATCCCCACGTAATGCGCGCCGATGAAGCTGATCGGGATGCTCAGCACGGAGGAGATTACGTAGCTCATCAGCGCGATCAAGACCCCCTCGGTCAGGAATACACCGCGCAGCGCCCGGTTCGACGCGCCAATCGCCCGCATCACGCCGCTCTCGCGCGTGCGTTCCAGCACGTTCAGGCTCATCGTGGAGGCCAGCCCCAGCCCGCCGACCGCGCCCAACAGCACCGCCATCAGCAGCAAGAAGTAGATGAAGAAGTCCATGATCCGCGTCACCATCCCGATCAGGGCGTCGGTGGTGACCGCCTGGCTGACCCCGATCCCGACCTGCTGGAAGTGCTCCTCCACCGCGCGGGCGATCCGCTCCTGGTCCTTCACCCGGCGGCTGTTCGTCTGGATCAAAGCCACGCTCGACTGGCGCGGGGCGTCGCCCAGCCGGGTGACGTAGTCGAACGGGGCGTACATATACGTCGACGAGCTGCTCTGCACGATCCCGACGACCTCTAACTGGCGGGTCTGGTCTTCGAAGTCGATCTCGATCTCACTCCCCACTTTGATATACGGCTCGTTGTCCAGCAGCAGGTAGCCGACCACGACGACATCCTGGTCGCCGGGGGCCAGCCAGCGCCCCTCGACCATATCCGGGTCGATGAAGGCCGAATCGTAGGGTGGGCCGAACAGAGTCACCCGCGGCCCCTCCTCGCTGCCCAGCGTCCCGTCGGCCAACGCCTCCTCTGGCCGGATCAGCGTCCCGGAGGCGAACCCCCAGCCCTCCACCTTCTCGACACCCGGCACGCGCATCGCCTCGCGCTCCAAGCGGCTCAGGTGCTGCGGCGCGTCCAGCGCGATCTCCACGTCGAAGCCGAACATCCGCACGAAGCTGTCGAACATGCTGAGCGCCGTCGAGCGGGCGTTGATCACCCCGGTGAGCAGCATGCCCGACGCGGTCAGCGCGGCCAGCGTCAGCGCCAGGCGCAGCCGCCTACGAAAAGTGTTGCGCAGCGAGAGCATCACCGGGCGGGGCACGTTCCCGGATAGAGTCGGCGACTGGATCAGGCGGTCGACCCAGGTGCGCGGCTGTTTGCCCTTGGCCGAGAGTCCGTAGTCAGACAGCGCGTCGTTGACCGTGATGCGCATCGCCCCGATCACCGGGATCAGCGCGGCCAGCAGCGGCACGGCGACCGCCAGCCCGGCCTGCGCCAGGAACACCCAGGCTGGCACGGCGAACGAGACCAGGTCGATGTTCAGGAAATTCGCCAGCACCCAGATCATCCCCGCCGAGAGCAGCACCCCCAGCGGCAGGGAGAGCACCAGCGCCATCACGCCAAACGCGCCCGCCAGCGCGAGGTAAATCTGCATGATCGTGCCCGCCCGCGCCCCGACCGTCTTCAGCATCCCGATCTGGCGCTTCTGCTGGGCGATCAGCCCGGTGATCGTGTTGACCACCAGGAACCCTGAGAGGCACAGCGCAACCAGCCCCAGCAGCATCAGGATCAGCACCACCGCGTTAATCAGCTTCGTCGCCCAGTGCTCGCCTGGCAGCATGATCCCATAGCCGTTCACCTCGTGCCCCTGGCGCTCCAGCCGGTCGATGATCGTCTCGGCAGCCGCCTCCAGCGCCGGGTAAGTCTGCAAAGAGGGGTCGGTCACGATCCGCAGCGTATCGTACTGATCGGAAAAGCCAAGCTCCTGCATCGTGTCAAACGAGGTGTACATCTCGACCATTCTGACCCGCGCGCCGGACATCGACTTGATGTCGTGCACCACGCCCACCACGCGCAGGTCGCGCTTGGTGTTGTCCGGCAGCTCGACGCGCAGCGTATCGCCTACCTCCAGCCCATCAAACAACGCCAGCGACCCGCGCTCCAGCAAGATTTCATCCCGGTTCGTCTCCAACGTGCCCGCTTCCAGCGTGATGCGGTTGACCGAGATGTCCGCCAGGTCGGGTGCGGCTTCCACGTTCGTCATCAGCCAGGAAGAGCCGTCCCAGGTCTGCGCGCTGCCCCCGGCGTAGGCATTGACGTCCACCACGTGGGGCAGCGTGCGGGCGGTGTAGAGCAGGTTTTCGTCGAACGGGTCCATAGCCAGGATGATCGTGGCCGGGTTGGTTGCCATGTAGGCGTTGTTCATGTTCTCAAGCAGCACCTCGCGGGCGATGAACATCCCGCCAAAGGCGGATACGCCGATCGCGATCGCCACCACGACCAGCAGCGTGCGGCCCTTGTTATCCCACAGATCGTGGGCCACTTTGGCCCAGCGTGGTCTGAGTACCATTCAGAATCCTTGTGTGCGAAGAGTGCTCCAGTCCCATTGATCAAACGCCGCCCATCAGCCTGTTGTGACAGCCCACCCGGCACGCCGATGCCTGCTCTCCAGCGAAAACCATCTACCCGGATAGCCTCCCCACCGGCCCTATGCTAAACTCTCTAATCTATCTTGTGCGCCGGGTGCTCGGCCCGGCGCGATTAACGTCCGACGAATGTGGAGGAGACACG
>JARRJX010000355.1:0-4145 GCA_037388645.1 Chloroflexota bacterium | reverse complement strand
ACTTTGACACCTACCCCAACGATGCGGCGATGGTCAGCATGCGGCACGCCCCCGACCGGGAGGAAGCGATTGCCGGGGTGCTGCTCGACCCGCGCGGGCAGGTCGTCTACGTAGCCGAATGGCCGACCGACGCCCACCAGGACCACCTGACCACCCTGCCGATCTACGGGCTGACGCCGAAAGTATTCGAGTATTTAGAGCACGTGCCGGTGATCGGCGAGCGGGGGCAGCGCGCCCTGGCGAGCGCGATCCAGGTGATGATCGACGACCGCCTGCCGGTGGGCGCGGTGAAAGTGGTGGGCTGTGTCGAGCTGGACGGCCCCGACGACCTGCTGGCGGCCAACATGCGCGCCCTGGCCGCGCTGGATGGCCCGGTGCTGCTCAGCGACCTGCCACCCTCGACGAAGGTCGTCCCGCCCGTGCAGGTCGACGCCGGGGTGATTGTCGGCGAACACGTGCAGTTGGGGCCGAACGTTTACCTGGAGAGCGGCAGCCGGATCGGCAGCGGCGTGACTCTACGCGATTCGCTGGTGCTCGTAGTCAGTTGATAGCCTTCCATCGGCTCAGCATGTATTTCCAGGACGGCTTTATGCTCACAGGGAATACGAAGTAGGAAATGTGCTTCACCAGTTGGCCCACTCGTCAGGCTAAATCTTCGACCTTCATACCACAATACAAAGGTCACCCCAGACAAGGGTGTTTCATTCGCCTCTTCGATACCATTTCCATTGCGATCCACCCATGCTTTTGCCACACCACTCCAGACACAGGTGCTCAAACTGGTAAACCGCAAATAAGTGCGGCGCACTAATAACAAGCCAACGATTAGTAGAATTGCTATTGAACCTGCGATGGCCGTTCGTCTGGATCTGATCGTCAAGATGGCTTCCCCTTTTTGGGACAGTCATAATCTGACGAGGATATTACACCAGGCCTGCGAACGTAAGCCACCGTAGAAAAAGATAGTTGTATTCTTGCAATTTAAGATCGTATTTGCTATATATCAAGTGTGTCTTGTCGTGCAGCTATCTGATGCGGCTGAACCAACAATATGCTATAAAGGGGGTCGAGTTTCTTGAGAGATGCGGGATGCACAATCAACGCTGATTCTCAAGAGCCGACACACACCTGTGAAAACAGGTTCAGGAGGAACATCAGATACTGCACGACAGGCATGTAGTACCTTCCCCTATACCGGACTCTCCAGAAAAAAGCCCTGAATCCGATACCCTTGTTACGCCGCCTCTGCGCCCTGCTCCGGCAGGAGCTGGTAGATGAAGCTGGCGAACGCACCGGCCTCGATCCACTGGGTCATCACCTCTTCAAGCTCGCCGATCACCGCCTGGCACTCTGGCTCCCCCATGTCGTGGATGGCGATGTTCACCATGTGCGCGTTGCGAGCCACCGCCAGCAGCCCGGCCAGCTCGTTGAGCTTATGATAAGCCGGGTCGGAGGGCTTGAGCCGGAGCGGTCTTCGTCGATTTTCAGGCCGTGAGATATTCATTGTAGTCCCTTTCCGAGGCGGACTCTGGGAAGAGGGACTCTACCATTACTGGACGAGGCAGGGCGCGGCTCTTGCTACCATCAATCATCCGCCTACCAATAGAAATATCAATAGGTTCGTCTTGTTGGATATCAACTTACTGGCATGTGATATAACTGGCTATTACCCGTAGGGGTAATACATCCTCGACCGGCCCCCACCTGAGCACGAAGAAGCCGCCAGGCGGCGGCTTCACAAACCGGATATTCACGGAGTCTTGGGCTTCGTCTTCAGGAAAAATGCCCCCTCGACTCAGGAAGAGCCTGCCGAGATCGCGACAAGCAGGAGCAGGCAGGCGAACATGGTGGCGATCACCAGCCCGCAGCCAACCAGTACCGGGACGATCGGGAATTTCCACAGTTCCTCGTCGTCCACGTTGGGCATCATGCCCGAATAGCCGCCCTCGCGCAGCCAGTTGCGCAGCTCGACGGCAGCGGCGCGGGTCGCCTTGCGCTGCTGGAACCCCGTCCCCCGGATGTGGAACCAGCGCATGCCGGGCACGCCGGTTGCCTGGGAGAGCTTGACGACGGGGATTTTCGCCCAGCGAGACATCAGCGCCGCGATCCCATATCCGAGCAGCCCGCCGCCGTACATCGCGGCCAGCGTGGTCGGGTCGCTGATCATCAGGATTTCGAACCCGTTGACGTCGCCCGGCTGCATGGAGACGCTCCACTTCTTCGCCAGCGAGCCGATCGGCTCAAGGTTCATCCTCTGCATCGTCCGGTCGAGCGTGAGCCACGCTACCCGCCAGCCGACCTTCCGCCCTTTTTCGTTCTCCCGCTGGACGAACACCCGATACTTTTGTTCTGCCATCGATAGCTCCCCTCACACGTGCGAACCAGATTGAGTTCATGGAATAGACAGGTATTTTTTGGGATTATAGTCATCGATGGGATTTTGGAAAGCGGGCTTGCGTCACCAGGTGCGGCCATGCCACGTTCGTTGGGCAAAAAACCAGAGGGTGGCTCGCCGCCACCCCCTGGAAATACTGTTACTATATTGAGATTACTGGCTGTGATAGTTAGCTGCTAGCTGTCGGGCGTGCCTCCAGCGTCACGTTGATCGTGATCTGCTGTCCATTGCGCAGCACACCCAGGGTCATCTTCTGCCCTACGTCGGCGTTCGTGATGCTCGTCAGCAGGTCCTCAAAGTTGTGGATCGGCGTGCCGTCCACGCTCGTGATCACGTCACCACCTACAGGGACGGTCTGCCCATCGATCTGGACTTCGTGTGTTCCACCCTGCAGGCCCGCTTTGGCTGCCGGGCTGCCGTCTACCACGTTCACCACCAGCGTGCCGGTCTGCGTGGCATCGAGGTTCATGGCGTCGCGCAGCTGCGGGGTCAGGTCGGACAGCGAAGCCCCCAGCCAGGCGTGCTCGTAATGCCCCGTCGAGATCAGCGCCGGGACGACGCGATCCACCAGGCTGGCGGGCACTGCAAAGCCCACCCCACTGAACTGCTGCACCGAAGACGCGATCGCGGTGTTGACGCCGATCACTTCGCCGGAGAGGTCGAGCAGCGGGCCGCCGGAGTTGCCGGGGTTAATGGCCGCGTCTGTCTGGATAATCTCCGGGATGGTGAAGTTTTGGCCGTCCGCGGCGGCTGCCTGGGAGGCCAGGGTGCGCCCTTCGGCGCTCACGATCCCCGTCGTCATCGAACCCTCCAGCCCAAACGGGTTGCCGATCGCTGCCACGAACTGCCCGACGCGCAGCGTGTCCGAGTTACCCATTGGCAGCGGGTGCAGTTCGTCAGCCGGGCGATCCACCTTAATCACGGCCAGGTCGGTATCCGGGTCGGCCCCCACCAGTTGGGCGGGAAGGCTCAGCCCGTCCGAGAACACCACTGTGATCTGGTCGGCCTGTCCTGCCACGTGATAGTTGGTCACAATATCGCCCTGCGAGTCATAGACGAAGCCGGAGCCTTGCCCGTACTGATATTGCGGTTGGCTGGGCTGCTCAGGCTGGCTGGGCTGGTTGAAGGGGTAGGGGAAAGGCATCTCCGGGAAGGGGAATGTGCCTTCGGAAGTGGTCACGGGCTGCCGCACCTGCACGCTGACCACGCCGGGGTTGGCCTGGTCGTAGAGGTCGGCCAGGCGCGTCTCCAGGTCAGACGTCACCACGACTTCGCTGGCAGGCGGCTGCCCGGCTTGGACAGGTGCCTGCGCTGCGGCGGCGGGTTGGGCGACCGCTGGCATCTGGATTCCTGCACATCCTGCCAGCCCCAGGCTGGCGACCAATACCAAAACGGCCAGGCTCCCTACCCACCTACGATTCTGGTCCATTGTTTATATACTCCTCATCACTTAATCTGTCCGGCAAGCGGCGCATCTCTCCCCAGGCCTGGGGTCTAGACGCGCCGCTAGGCAGTCTATTGGCCGCACGCCCCTCCAGCCAGCCTGGGGAGATTAGCGCAGCATGTTGGATTTCATTACCGAATTCTCAGGAAGCTAGCGCGCAAGTGTCTGAATTGTATAAGAAATGCATATCAATTCTTGGCATTTCTTCCAGGTGTATAAAGTCGAGTGGATAGGCGGCTCGCCCCCACGGCCTCCCACGAATTTCGGATCAGGCCTCTCGATTCGGTGTGCTATTCTGTACTGACT
>JARRJX010000354.1:3620-5842 GCA_037388645.1 Chloroflexota bacterium | reverse complement strand
GATCCGCAACACTACCTGGACGCTGACTCGCGACGCCGACCTGGGCCTGGACTTCACAGTCACCACCTTCTATGATGGGCAGGGTTACATGGTTCGCAAGGGCGAGTTCAACAGTGTGGAAGAGCTGGATGGCGGCACCATCTGTGTGACTTCCGGCACCACCACCGAGGCTAACCTGGCCGATGACTTTGCCCGGCGTGGGTTGACCTACACGCCGAGCGTGTTCTCTTCAACCGCAGACACCAACAACACGTTTATCGACGGTGCCTGCGACGCTGAGACCTCTGACAAGTCGCAGTTAGCAGGCTTGCGTGCGGCGAGCCCCAACCCCGAAGATTACGTCATCCTGCCTGATACGATCTCCAAGGAGCCGCTCGGCCCCGTCGTGCGGGCGAACGACAGCGATTGGCGCGACGCGGTGATGTGGACGGTCTTTGCCATGATCGAGGCTGAAGACCTGGGCATCAACCAGGCCAACGTTGACGATTTCCTGACCTCAGATGACGTTCGGGTACAGCGCCTGCTTGGCACGGGCGAAGATGATCTCGGCGCGCTGCTTGGCCTGCCCAAGGACTGGGCCTACCAGGTCCTCAGCCAGGTGGGCAGCTACGGGGACGTCTATGAAGAATATCTGACCCCGATCGGGATCACGCGTGAAGGTTCGCTCAACGCGCACTGGACCGAGGGCGGCCTGATTTACTCACCTGCCTTCCGGTAAAACTATTCGTTGCTTGAATACCTGTGCAGCCCGGAGCCTCCGGGCTGCACAGCACTGCGTCAGGAAATCCAGGTGGTAGTTTTAGTTTCATAGACAGCTGACAACATGGTCGGACATCGGCTGGCTGCCCGACGATTTTGTCAACTGTCAGGGGATAATTGCTCACTCCCCACACTGTTGTTCCCTGAGGAGTAGTAGCCTATGAGCCAATCAACTATCCTCCTTGCCGAGGAACATGCCGCCGTGCCCTTCTGGCGTGACATCCGGGTGCTGCGCTGGGTGTTTCAGATCGTCATTCTGGCACTTGTCATTCTTGGGGTGTATACCCTGGCGCACAATCTGGTCACGAATCTGGAGGATGTTGGGCTTAGCCTGAGCTTCCAGTTCCTGTCTCGCCCGGCGGGATTTAGTATCAGTGAAGGCCCTTATTTTGATCCACGTTCGACTATTCTGAACGCTTTCCTGGTCGGCGTGGCAAACACGCTGCGGGCTTCAGTGGTGGGGATTACCCTTGCCACTATGTTGGGCACGCTGGTTGGGATCGCTCGCCTGTCGCGCAACTGGCTGGTCAGCCGCATCGCGCTGACCTACATCGAGATTATGCAAAATACACCGCTGCTGGTGCAGTTGTTCTTCTGGTTTACGCTGGTGAAGGCGCTCCCTAAACAGCAGCGGGATACGATTATCCAGGTGCCCCCGCAAGGTTTTGGGATCGGCCCGCTGAAGATCCCGCCGCTGGCCTATTTCAGCCAGCGCGCCGCTGCCCTGCCGGGTATACAAAGCCTGGAATCGTTTCACCTCTGGTGGCCGTTTATGGTCGGGGGCCTGGTCGTGGCGGCTGTCGCCTGGCGGGTACGAGTGTATCTCAAAGAACGTGCGGGCCACCCGCCGACAGGGCAGTTCTGGTGGGCCTTGGCTGGTCTGTTGGGCATCGCGGCCCTGGGCTGGCTGATCGTGCCGGGTGTGCCGCTGCGGGTCACGATCCCGACGCTCACCGGCAGCGCCTAGATCGTCAATTACGAGGGCGGCTGGGTGCTGAGCAATAACTTCCAGGCCGTCTTGCTGGGTCTGGTGCTCTACACGGCGGCCTTCATCGCCGAGGTGGTGCGGGCGGGCATCCAGGCCGTGCCCTATGGGCAGATCGAAGCCGCAACGGCCCTCGGCCTGCCGCGCGCCCTGCAGCTCCGGCTGATCATCCTGCCCCAGGCCATGCGGGTGATCATCCCCCCGCTGATCAATCAATACCTGAACCTGGTGAAGAACTCCAGCCTGGCGATCGCCGTCGCCTACCCGGACCTGTTCAACATCTCGCAGACGATCGGTAATCAGACCGGGCAGAACACTCAGGTGATCATCATGGTCATGGCTGCCTATCTGTCGATCAGCCTGACGATTTCCCTCCTGTTGAATATCATCAACAAGCGTATGCAGATTGTGGAGCGGTAGGTATGGCAACTCAATCAGATGCACTGACTGCTCGACCGCCCTCCGAAGCTCCGCCTCC
>JARRJX010000354.1:0-3615 GCA_037388645.1 Chloroflexota bacterium | reverse complement strand
CGTGGGCGTGTTGGGTTGGCTGAGAGAGAACCTGTTTAACTCAGTCCCCGGCGCGATCCTGACCGTCGTCTCCGCCTATTTCCTGTACGTCATCCTGCGCGTGTTGCTGCGTTTCTTGTTTGTCCAGGCCGACTGGGAAGTCGTCACCTCTAATCTGACGCTGTATGCCATCGGCCAATACCCGCGCGACCAGGCCTGGCGGACGGTTGCCAGTTTGGGGGTTGTCGTCGTTCTGAGTGCTGCCAGCATGCTGTTCTGGAAACGGTATAAGAGCACACGTCGCGTCCTGATAGGGCTGTGGCTGCTTTCGCCGTTTGTTGTGTGGATTTTGCTGAGCGGCATTGAGGGCTGGTCGTTCCTCCCTCCGGTGCGCACCCAGTTATGGAGTGGCCTGCTGCTCACGATCATGCTGACTGTGGTGGGCATCGGGGCATCTTTTCCGCTGGGGGTGCTGCTCGCACTGGGCCGCCGCAGCGATCTGCCGATCATTAAGGTGCTCTCTACGGTCTATATCGAGGCGATCCGGGGCGTGCCCTTGATCAGCGTGCTGTTCATGGCCCAGGTGATGCTGCCCCTTTTCATCGGCGCTGAAATCGACGTTGTGATCCGGGCGATGGCCGGGGTGACGCTCTTCAGCGCGGCCTACCTCGCCGAAATTGTGCGCGGCGGTTTGCAGGCGATTCCCAAAGGACAGGTTGAGGCGGCGGATGCGTTGGGCTTGAGTGCGCTGTTGGTCACCGGTTTGATCGTGCTGCCCCAGGCTTTCCGCATTGTCATCCCGGCGATTGTCGGGCAGTTCATCAGCCTGTTCAAAGATACCACACTGGTCAGCATCATCACCCTGCTCGACCTGCTGGGCATTGCCAGTGCGGCGATGTCCCAGAATCCAGAATTCCAGGCCCATAAGATGGAGGTGTTCCTGTTTGTTGCCTCTATCTACTTCGTATTGAGCTACATCATGTCGTCGGCAGCCCGCCGCATCGAAGCCTCGACCAGCGGCATGGGCGGCACCAGCCGGATTTAGCCGACGTCGCGCGCTCAGTTTGAATGGCTGGTGCGCCAAGGAGAAGCAGAAAAACATGGACGCCGAAGAAACAACCGTACACGACAGCCCTGCCCTGGACGAGGACATCATTGTTTGCGAGAACGTCAGCAAGTGGTTTGGCGATTTTCAGGCGTTGAAGAACATCTCCACCACCGTCAAGCGGCAGGAGGTGGTCGTGATCATCGGCCCCTCTGGGTCGGGCAAGTCGACGTTTATCCGCACGATCAACCGCCTGGAGCATCACCAGCGTGGGCGGATCGTCGTCGATGGCATCGAGTTGTCCAACGACATCCGCAACATCGCCGCGATTCGCCGTGAGATCGGGATGGTGTTCCAGCAGTTCAACCTGTTCCCACACCTGACGGTCATGCAGAACATCACGCTTGCGCCGATGTGGGTGCGGCGCTGGCCGCGCGATCGGGCTGAAACGAAGGCGCTTGAGCTTCTGGAGCGGGTCGGCATCCCGGAGCAGGCCCAGAAGTATCCCGGCCAGCTTTCCGGCGGCCAGCAGCAGCGTGTCGCGATCGCGCGGGCGCTGGCGATGGAGCCGCGCATCATGCTGTTTGACGAGCCGACCTCCGCCCTCGACCCGGAGATGATCAAAGAGGTGCTGGACGTGATGAAGGAGCTGGCGTTCTCCGGCATGACGATGATCGTCGTCACCCACGAGATGGGCTTTGCCCGCGAGGTGGCCGACCGCATCCTGTTCTTCGACTACGGACAGATCGTCGAGGAAGGCACGGTCGAGCACTTCTTCCTCGACCCCCAGCACGACCGCACCAAGCTGTTCCTGTCCCAGATTTTGTGAGAATCAAAACCTCCTGGCACAGGAGGTCGGGACGCAGCGCTGCGCCCCCCACTTAACCACGAATCCCACCCAGGCAGCCCTGCCCGGATGGGATTTCTTATTATCGTGCAGCTTCGCTCACGGCACACGCGGCGACCGCCGCGTGCTGCTGCTTCTCGAAGCGCTTCAACTGCTCGATCTGGCAGGGCTGGGGGTTGATGAAAGGCCGCTTCTCCTGGATCAGCGCCAGCGCGTCGTCGAGCGTCATGCCCTGCGTGATGAAGTAAGCGGCGGCCATCGTCGGCGCGCGGCCAATGCCGCCCGCGCAGTGGATGTACACCTTCTCCCCTGCCCTCACCAGCCGGTCGATGAAGGCCGCGCCCTCGGCCAGGTGTTCGAGGGTCGGCTCGGTGTCGTCGATGGTGGGCAGGTGGCAGGTGTGTTCCAGCGCCACCCCGTGCTCGGCGTCGTCGTATTCGATCCGCATGTTCACGTCGCCCGTGATCCCTTCCCGTTCGAGCAGCCTCTTCCCCCGCCGTCCGTGCTGCCCACCGACGTAAATCTGCGGCGTGATCTGACAGAATTTCAGGTTGGGAACGCCGCTGACCGACGGGATCAAGTGCCCGACCAGCCAGGTGTACGATTCGTACGGACTCGCCGTGCGTAGTTTCGACATAAACCCCGGCAGTAATCTCCAAAAGATTCTAACCGAATCTTGTATCATGTTTAACCCCTCTCCAGTGTTACCAATAAAAAAACCAGCATGATAGTAGCCGCTGGTTGTTAAGGGCAGGTTAAGCGCCCTTGAATAGCTCTCTGAGGTGTGCGGGCAGGGACGCTCAGTCCCCCACCACGCTGATCTCGCCCAGCACGATGTGATCGCCCAGCGGCGTGCCGTCTTCGTCAACCGCTGGCAGGCGCTGAAGGGTATCCGCATCGTACATGCCGATCAGCAGGGTATAGCTGCCGGGGGGCGTCTCCGCCGGGATGGCGAGCGGCCACTCGTCCCAGTCGAAGTACCCCGGCCACCAATCGTAGGTGCGGTGCAGCGCGTCGCCGGGCGGGCCGTCCAGTTGAGCGACCAGCGTGCCTTCGCCATCTTCCAGGTGGGCAAAGACGATGTCGTTCGCGTCTGTCTCGCGCAGGGCTGACCAGTACAGGGTGAGGTCGAGCGTATCCCCCGCTGAGACGCTGTCCGTCCCAAGGTCGAACCCCTTGAAGATGATCGCGTCACCCAAAAAGACATGCCGTGGGTGCTGCTGGATGGGCGGGATGCGGAACACGAAGCGCGATGGGCCTTGCCAGCCGTGGTTCCAGGGCTCGTCCAGGTCGAGCACGGTCTCGACCTGGCTCAGGAAGGCGCTGTTATCGCGTCCTGGCTCGTAGAACCCACCTCGGTAGATGTTCCGGTAGTCGGCGATCAGGTATTCGATGCCCTGGCGGGCGAACTCCTCCAGCGACTGGTCGTAGACGGAGTCGATCTCCTGCACGAAGAAGATTTTCTCGCTGGGGAAGCCGCCGTAGGCCCGCTCGAATTCGACGTAATCTTTTTCGGCGGCGATTTTTGTCCCTTCCGGGGCGTTGGCGATGAACCATTCGGCGGTCATGGCGCGGGTATCAGGCAGGCGCAGGTGGCTGCCCTCCCGCCAGTCGCGCGCGATCCAGGGTCCTAGCAGCACCAGCGCCGCGATCACGGCCAGCCCGGCCCGCTGCTTGAGCAGCGCGGCTAATGTCACCCCCCACAGTAAGGCGAAGCCCAGCACGATTGCGTACCGGTCCTGAG
>JARRJX010000353.1:0-4291 GCA_037388645.1 Chloroflexota bacterium | reverse complement strand
GACGCGCTCCCAGGGGTCACCCTCGATCTCGGACAGGCGCATCGGCTGTGAGCGTACCCCGCCAGGAGCGCGGGGGACAGGCTCGTCGGGCGCGTCGACCTGCTCAACCATCGTGTTCCATTCGTTGCAACCGGGGCAGCGCCCCATCTCACGATAGGCCACGCGCCCGCTGTTCTGGCAGACATATACAGTCCGGGTTTTTGACATGAAGCTCCCGCTCTCAAGTGGTTTGCGACCCTATGGAAGTAATTCGTCTTCTAAAACATATTGGACGAACTGCTTCGTTTTTGGCCGATATTCATAACAATTTTAGATTCTATAGGTTCTACATGTTGAGAGCCACTCCATTTGCCTCTATAATGGCATTGCATTTGTGATGTTGACGCATCAATAGTCTGTGCTCGATGTTCGGCGTCAGCACTTTTTTATTTTGACTCAAATTGGAGGTGCAAATGCGACCGGTTGCCACGTATACAGTGGCCCCAACCGTCCCAGAGGCACTGCGACGGCTACCTGAGCTGGCATACAACATCCGCTGGGCCTGGGATCACGAGACGATCGGGCTGTTCCGCCGCCTGGATCGCATGTTGTGGGAGACAAGCAACCATAACCCGGTCAAAATCCTGGGCCTGGTCGGCCAGGATCATCTCAACATGCTGGCCCAGGACGACGGGTTCCTGGCGCAGTTAGAGCGCGTGCTGCAATCGCACGATCAATACATGCAGGCCACCGATAGGGCCTGGTACGACCACGAGTTTGCCCCCGAAGAACGCCCGCAGATCGCCTACTTCTCCTTTGAGTTCGGCATGACCGAATCGATCCCCAACTATTCCGGCGGCCTGGGCGTGCTGGCAGGTGACCACCTGAAGGCGGCCAGCGACCTGGACATCCCGCTGGTGGGGGTGGGGCTGCTTTACCAGCAGGGCTACTTCCGCCAGTATCTCAACATCGACGGCTGGCAGCAGGAACTGTACCCGGTCAACGACTTCTACACGATGCCCGTCCAACTGGTGACCGACGACGGCGGGGAGCCGCTGCGGATCAGCGTCGACCTGGCGGGCAAAGAGGTGTTCGCCCAGATATGGCACGTGCAGGTCGGGCGGATCGATCTGTACCTGCTCGACACCAACATCTCCTACAACCAAGGCCCTGCCGAGAAGGCGCTGACGGCCCAGCTCTACGGAGGCGATAAGGAGATGCGGGTGCGGCAGGAGATTCTGCTGGGGATCGGCGGGCTGCGCGCGCTGCACGCCGTCGGGATCGAGCCAGCCGTCTGCCACATGAACGAGGGGCACGCCGCCTTCATGGCGCTGGAGCGCGTCCACATCCTCATGCAGCGCTGCAATCTGACTTTCGCTGAGGCGGCGGCGATCACCTCATCCAGCAACATCTTCACCACGCACACACCGGTCCCGGCGGGCAACGATTACTTCGCGCCTGAGCTGATCGAGAAGTATTTCGAGCCTCTCTGGAAGAAGCTGGGGCTTTCCAAGAAGGATTTTATGGCGCTGGGGCGCTTCGACTCTGAGAACGCGTCCGAGCACTTCTGCATGACCATCCTGGCGCTGCGCATGTCGGCGTATGCGAACGGCGTCAGCCAGCTTCACGGGGACGTGGCGCGGGGGATGTGGGTGGACGTGTACCCGCAGGTGCTCCAGGACGAGGTGCCGATCAGCGCGATCACCAACGGGGTGCACGCCTTCTCCTGGGTATCGCAGGACATGTCGCAGCTTTACGATCGCTACCTGGGGCCGCGCTGGCGCGAAGACCCGACCGATAAAGGGGTCTGGCAGCGGGCCAAAGAAATCCCGAACGAGGAGCTGTGGCGCACCCACGAGCGGCGGCGCGAGCGGCTGGTGGCCTTCGCGCGGCGGCGGCTGGTGGCCCAACTGACCCAGCGCGGCTCCTCGCCGGTCGAGATCGAGGAGGCGCGCGAGGCGCTCGACCCGGACGTGCTGACCATCGGCTTCGCCCGGCGCTTCGCCACCTATAAACGCGCCACGCTGATCCTGCAGGACCCGGAGCGGCTGATGAACATCGTATGCGGCGAAGGCCCGGTGCAGTTCATCTTCGCCGGGAAGGCGCATCCCCACGATAACGAGGGCAAGGAGTTCATCCGCCAGATCATCCACTTCGTTTACGGGGCGGACTGCCGCAACCGGATCGTCTTCCTGGAAGACTACGACATGGTGATCGCCCGCTACCTCGTGCAGGGCGTGGACATGTGGCTGAACACACCACGCCGCCCGATGGAGGCGAGCGGCACGAGCGGGATGAAGGTGGCCCTGAACGGCGGCCTGAACCTGAGCATCCTGGACGGCTGGTGGGCGGAAGCCTACGATCCGGAAGTCGGGTGGGCTATCGGCGCGGGGGAGGAATACGAGGACACCGATCAGCAGGACTACATCGAGTCGAACGCGCTTTACGACCTGCTGGAGAAGGACATCGTGCCCACGTTCTACGACCGCGGGTCGGACGGCCTGCCCCGGCGCTGGATCGCCAAGATGCAGGCTGCCCTCAGCCAGCTTGGCCCGGTCTTCAACATGGCCCGCACCGTGCAGGACTACACCCGCCAGATGTACTATCCCGCCCTGGACATGGCCCGCCGTCTGGCGGAGAACGACTACGACCGGGGCAGGCGCTACGCCAACTGGTACCTCAACCTGCGTGACAACTGGGCGAAAGTGAAAGTAGGCGCGATCACACCCTCGTTCGGCAGCGAGGTGCACGTGGGCGATACCCTCCACCTGCAGGCCGAGGTGTTTGTCGACGACATCCCGCTGGACGCGATGGCCGTCCAACTATTCGAGGGGGTGCTCAACGAACATGGGGAGATCGACGAGGGCTTTTCGTATGACATGCGCCACGTCGGCACGAGCGAGAGGGGGCCGGGCTGGCACCTCTTTGAGGCGGATTTCGTCAACAGGGCCACCGGGCGGCACGGCTACACCGTGCGGGTGATCCCCAGCCACCCGGACGTGCAGAACCCGATGCGTTTGGGGATGGTGGCCTGGGCCGATTGACCAGCTCTGATTGGCAGATGCAGCGCGCAGGGCGGGGGCAACCTCGCCCTGTTTGCTTTCTCAGCGCGCCCACTCGCCCAGATCGACCGTGTCCCCCCCGCCCTCGATGGGCCAGCGGTCGCCGGTCGCCGGGTCGTACAGACCGGCGGTTAACCGATAGCTGACGGGGGGCACCTCCGCCAGATCGACGACGAACCGCTGGTAGAAGGCATCGCCTGGCCGGAGCGTGTAGGGATCGACGCTCAGGCCGTCCGCTCCGGCGACCCGCTGGCCTGACCCGTCGAGCAACTGGACGAAGATCGCCAGCCGGGGCGTATCGTCCTCGTCGGGCGCGGGCGGCTTGCTGAGCAAGTGGAACGGCGGCAGGTCGAGATCGCGTGCAACACGCCACCCGGAGACCACCTCCAACCCGTCGGGAGTCTCCTCAACCTGAACTTCGGACAAGGCCAGCCCGTTTTCGAAGCGCGCCAGGTCGTCCCCTGCGGGGGGCGGCGGCGGGCAGGACGGCGACTCCGCCGCCGGGCAGGCTGATCGCCGCCGCGCGCGGGTCGAAGGCGCGCACCGCCCAGCCATCGCCTTCCAGGTCGAGCGCCATCACCTGCTGATCCCAGCGCTCGTTGAGGAAGCCGCCGATGGCGACCTGGCGTGTCTCCCCCTGGGCGTTGAGCCAGCGGGCGGCCTCGTGCAGGTCGCTGTGGTGGAGCACCCGGTTGAACGAATCCTCCGGCCAGACGAACCAGTAATCGTGTATGCCGCGCGCGCTTTCCCAGCCCACCAGGACCAGCGCCCCGGCCAGCAGCGCCGCGCGCGCCTGTTGGGGGCGTCCGGCCCCAGCTAGCCAGCGCGCGCCCTCGCCCAGGGCCAGCGCGGGGACGATCATCGCGACCGGCTGGGCGAGGATGGTGTGGCCCAGGCTGGCGGCGGGCACGCTCAGCGCGCCGGGGGCCAACCCGGCTCCCAGCCAGAGGAGCAAAAAGGCGTGGCGCTCGTCGTGTGAGGGGCCAAGCGACCGCACGAGCGCCAGTCCGACCCCCGCCCAGAACAGGAGCGCCCCCAGCGGGCCGAACACCGGGCGGTGCGGCACGTTATAGAGCACCTCATCGTCGCCGTCGTGGGTGAACATCGAGAGAGTGGTCAGGGCGTAGCGGCCCAGGGTGGAAAAATCGCCCTGGCGGGCGTCGTCAATCGGCTGGGCCAGCTCGGCGACGCGCGCCTCGGCCTCTGGCTGGCGAAGGAGGATCACCACTAAGGGGGCGGCCAGCAGCGCG
>JARRJX010000352.1:0-3620 GCA_037388645.1 Chloroflexota bacterium | reverse complement strand
CGTCGAGCCGCCGCCGCAGATACGCCCGCTCGGCGGAGTTGCCGCACAGGGCGAGCGCCCGCTCGTAGGCGTCGGCAGCGGCCTCGCGCTGGTTCGTCCGCCGCAGCAGGTCGGCGCGGGCGGCGTGGTAAGGGTAATAATCCTCCACCCCCTCGATCCGGTGCAGCAGCAGCAGGCCCACCTCCGGACTCTGCGCCATCGCCACCGCGACCGCCAGATTGACCTCGACCACCGGCGAGGGCGTCATCACGGCCAGCGTGCCGTAGAGCGCCGCGATCTGCGGCCAGTCGGTCTCGCCCGGCGTGCCGCTTCGGCGTGCAGCGCGCTGATCGCCGCCTGCACCTGGTACGGCCCCGGATCGGTCAGGGCGAGCGCCTCGTCCAGCGCTGCGATCCCCTCCTCGATTTTGGCCCGATCCCAGCGCGCCCGATCCTGTTCGTCGAGCAGGACGATCTCGCCCGCCGCGTTCAGCCGCGTCTCGCGCCTTGAGTCGTGCAGCAGCATCAGCGCCAGCAGGCCGTGTGCCTCGGCGCTCCCTGGCAGCAGCCCGGCCAGCACGCGGCCCAGCCGGATCGCCTCCCCGCACAGCTCGCGCCGGGTGAGCGAATCGCCGCTTGTAGCCACGTACCCCTCGTTGAAGATCAGGTAGATGACCGCCAGCAGCGCGTCCAGCCGCTCCGGCAGCAGGTCGGCGGGCGGCACGCGGTAGGGGATGCCTGCCTCGCGGATTTTCCGCTTGGCCCGCGCCAGCCGCTGGGCCATCGCCGGTACCGAGACGAGGAACGCCCGCGCCACCTCCTCCGTCGAGAGGCCGCCGAGCGTGCGCAGCGTCAGCGCGACCTGCGCTTCCAATGCCAGCGAGGGATGGCAGCAGGTGAACATCAGCTTCAGGCGCTCGTCAGGGATCGAGTCGTCCATCTCAGGCTCGTTTCGGGTGGCGAGGGTGTTGAGGAGCGCCGCCTTGCGCTCCTGCGTCAGGATGTCCGTTTTGCGCGCCAGCGTCTCCCCCCGGCGCAGGCGGTCGATGGCCCGGCGCTTGGCGACGGTCAGCAGCCACGCGCCGGGGTTGCGCGGAACGCCGTCAACTGCCCAGCGTTCCAGCGCATTGACCAGCGCATCTTGCAGCGCGTCCTCTGCCAGCGCGAAATCGCCAAGCTGGCTGATCAGCGCCGCCAGGATTCGCCCGTGCTCTTCGCGGAAGATCGTTTCGATCGGCGTATCCCCGGTCATCCCACCCCTTGCATGGTTAGCCCGGCGACCACAGCGGGCGGATCTCGATGGATCCGTACTGCGCAGCAGGGATTTTCTCCGCCCACTTGATCGCTTCGTCGATGTCCGCGCAGTTGAGCACAAAGTATCCCCCCATCTGCTCGTGCGTCTCGGCGAACGGGCCATCGATGACCAGCGTCTTGCCATCCCGGACGCGCACCGTCGTCGCACTGGCGGCAGGGGCCAGCCCGTTGTTGTCGAGCAGCACCCCGGCAGCCTTGGCTTCCTCCAGATAAGCAAACCAGGCCTGGGCAGCAGCCTGCTGTTCTTCGGGGGGAAGCTCCGGCGTTTCAGACTGGTTCCAATACATCAGCAGCATGTACTTCATCAGATTGTTCTCCTTATTGTTAGATTATAGGTCGTTTTTGTCCTTCTATACTAACGTCGAACGAGGACGCGCCAGAATGGCAGGTCGCCCCGAAAGCCGGGCCGATTCCTGGCTGATCGCTAAAATATTGTCTTGCATCCACAGAGTCTCGTATACTGCAAGTAGGCTGAATCGCCTTCCCCAACCATAAGGAGCCGGGTATGAACCCACGCGAGCGCGTTCTGGCCGTCCTGAATCACCAGGTGCCCGACCGAGTCCCCAAGATGGCGAACTTTTATCCCGTCACCTTCTCGCGCTACCCTGGCAGGGAGGCGGGCGAGGTGTTCGATACCGAGATCCGCTTCGTGCACATCCCCGTCCCGCGCCAGCAGTCTGCCTTCATGGCCTATCTGCGCACCCTGCCGGAGCACGCCTACGTCGGCTCGCAGGCCATCCTGCGCACCTACCACGACTGGGGCTATCACCCGGAGATCGAGCGCGACGCCCGCCTGGGCGATATCGATTCAATTGAAGAATTAGCCGCCGCCCCCCTCCCCGATTTCATGAAGCAGGTCAAGCCCAAAAAGCTGCGGGCCGATGTCGAGCGCCTGCACGCGCAGGGGTACGCGGTGATGGCCTCCCCGCCCCACCTGGGCGGCGAGCTGTTCGAGACGGCCTACCGCCTGCGCGGCTTCGAGCAGTTCATGGTCGACATGGTCGAGAACCCACCCCTGGTCGACTACCTGTTGGAGCAGCTCACCGCCATGCACATCGCCGCTTCGCTGGCGCTGGCCCGCGCCGGGATCGACCTGCTGGTGCTGGACGACGACCTGGGCGACCCGACCCGCATGCTGATCAGCCCGGCGATGTGGCGGCGCTATTTCAAGCCCCACCTGCGCACGATCATCGAGGTGTGCAAGGTGACCAACCCCGATCTGCGCATCCTGTGGCACAGCGACGGCTGCATCGAGCCGATCATCCCCGACCTGATCGAGGTCGGCGTCGACGTGCTGAACCCCGTCCAGCCGGACGTGATGGACCCGGCCCGCCTCAAGCTGGCTTACGGCGATCAACTGGCTTTCTTCGGCACGGTGGGCACGCCCCAGCGCTGGGCCTGGGCCGAGCCGGACAGCATCCGGGAGGAGGTGGCGACGCGCATCGAGACGGTTGGAGAAGGCGGCGGACTGATCATCGCCCCGGCCTACGACCTGGAGCCGGAGGTGCGCTGGGAGAACGTGCTGGCCTTCTTCGAGGCGGTCGAGACGTACGGTGCCTATTGACGGGCGCTGCCCGACCATGCTACCTTAGCAGCAGAGCGGTTGGTTGAAGGGGGTCGAGATGGCCGACAACAAAACCCCGGTGGTGATCCTGGGCGCGGGCGGGTTCGCCTCGGTCGTGACGGAAATCCTGGGCGAGGACGAGGACGTGCGGGTGATCGGCTGCACGGACAAGGCGTTGGGCTTGAGCGAGCGCAGCGCGGACGACAAGCCCTCGCTGCGCATCCTGGGGGACGACGACGTGCTTCCCCAGCTCGCGGAGGAATACAGCGGGCTGAACGCGATCCTCGGCCTAGGGCCGGAGCTGATGGACGTGCGCGCCCGCCTGATCCGCGTCCTCGACCTGGTCGTCATCCCCCCCATCAGCGCGATCCACCCCAGCGCGGTCGTCTCGCCGCACGCCGAGTGGGGGGCGGGCACCGTCATCGGCGCGGGGACGGTGGTTGGGGTGAACGTCCGCATCGGACGGCACTGCGTGCTCAACCTGGGGGCGAGCATCGCCCACGACGCCCACCTGGCGGCCAACGTCTGGGTGGGCCAGGGCGCGCGGATCGCCAGCTATACCGACCTGGGGAATGACGTGGTGGTCGAGATGGGAGCCAGCATCAACAGCCGGGTGACGGTAGGCCGGGGGGCGCGCATCACCGGCGGCGCATTCGTCAACACCGACGTGCCTGACCACGCGGTCGTGGTCGGCGTGCCGGGTCGGATCGTGCGGTATTTAGCCGAATGAGGCGAGCAGCGGCCACTTACCCGGTCATCCTGGG
>JARRJX010000351.1:0-3625 GCA_037388645.1 Chloroflexota bacterium | reverse complement strand
GATCCTCGCCTACGACGGGCTGGCCGCGCTCCAGCGTTGGCAGGACGATCAGCCCGACATCATCGTGTTGGACATCAACCTGCCGGGGCTGGACGGCTTCGAGGTGTGCAACCGCATCCGCGAGCAGGCTGACGTCCCGATCATCCTGCTGACGGTGCGCGACGAGGAGGACGACGTCGTCCGCGGGCTGAACATGGGGGCGGACGATTACATCACCAAGCCGTTCAGCCCCAGGCAGCTCGTGGCGCGGGTGCAGGCCGTGCTGCGCCGGGCGAGCCAGCCGCCCGCCACCCCTTTACAGCAGGTGGGCGATCTGAGCTTCGACCCCGGCAGGCGGGAGGTGAGCATCGGCGGCGGCGCGGCGCTCTCCCTGACGCGGTTGGAGGCGCGCCTGCTCGGCTACCTGATGCTCAACGCCAACCACGTCCTGACGACCGAGGCGCTGATCGACCACGTCTGGGGGGCGGCAGGGGCGGACCGGGATATGCTGCGCCAACTGGTGCACCGGCTTAGGGGCAAGATCGAGCCTGACCCGGCGCAGCCCAGCTACATCGAGACGGTGTCCGGCCTGGGGTATGGGTTGATGATCGTGGACGGGGATTCGGACGGCTGACCGTCTCACAGCAGCCCGCGCGGCGACCCAGGAGGATCGTTTTCCTCCTGGGTCGTTTTTTATCACAGGATTGTCACGGCCCGGTCACGACCGGCGTCATCCTGAAGCGCTACTTTACGATCAGGAGGTGGTGTAAAAGATGAGCGCAACGACCGGGGTGAGAACGCACCGCCTGGAGCCGGGAGAGGCGGCCTGACAGGCCGGACGGGACGGAACGATGACCGGAGTGGTGCGGTCGGCAGTGCGCAGCCTGTCGAGGCGGGTGGTGGCGGCCTTCGTCGGGACGATCGTCGTGACGGCGGTGGCCTTTGGCATCCCGGCCTACCACCTGATCCACGCCGGGCTGGGGCACCAGGCCTGGGCGCACGTCGCCGATGGGGGGCGGGCCACGCTGGCGCTGCTCGACGCCGAGAAGGGCCGCCTGAGCGACATGGCGGCGCTGACCGCCCACCGCCCGACCTTGCAGCGGCTGCTGCGCGAAGGCGACGCGGCGGCGCTCGACGGGTACCTGCGGGCCTTCCAGGCTAACGTCGACCTGGACATCCTGGTCGTGCGGGACGCATCCGGGGAGGCGCTGGCGGGAGGCCGCTGGGCGGACCTTCCTTTTGAGGAAGAGACGGTTTTCTACCCGCTAAGCCGCTCGACGAGCGGCCCGGCCCTGGCGCTGGCCCTGATCGACAGCCACGCTATTAACGACGTGGAGTCCGGGGACCTGCTGGGATACGTGACGGTGGGCATCCTCCTGGACGACGCGTTTGCCCGCCACCTGGCGGACGAGACCGGGTTCGGCCAGAGCATCGTCATGGAGGATCAACGCGTGGCGACCAGCCTGCCCGCCTCCCAGGTGGTGGAGACAGCCGCCGCCGGGCAGGCGGAAACCCTGCCGCCGGGCGAGGCTCGCACCCTCAAGGTAGGGCGAAACGCCTACTACACCGTCCTGCACCCCCTGCTCGATCCGCAAGGCCATGAAATAGCCCGGATCGAGGTCGCCCTGCCGGTCGACGACCTGCTGCGCGCCGAGCGCCGGGCGCTGGCCGGGCTGGCGCTGGCCGCCCTGCTGATCGCCGCCATCGGCTCGACCTCCGGCGGGCTGTACGTCAGGCAGCTCACCGCCCCGCTCCGGCAGCTCACGCTGGCCGCCCGCAACATCAGCCGGGGCGACCTGATCACGCCGGTGCCCGTGCCCAGGGAGCCGGACGAGATCGCGACGCTGGCCCAGGCGCTGGAGGAGAGCCGGGTCAACACCTTCCGCGCCCTGGACGACCTCTCGCAGGCGAGGGCCTGGCTGGACACCCTGATCCAGTCGGTGGCGGAGGGGATCGTCACCGTCGACCAGGAGGGGCGGATCACGTCCTTCAGCCAGGGGGCGGCGCGCATCACCGGCTGGCCGAGGGAGGCCGCGCTGGGGCAGCCGCTCGACGGGGTCTTACGACCGGCGGAGGGGGCGGAGCCGCTCAGCAAAAAGGCCCTCTCCAGCGGGACGATGCGCCAGGTCGGCGTGGTGACGGCGGGGGGACGCCCCGCCACGCTGGCTGTCACCGGGGCGAGGCTCAAGCCGCCCGACGGCGGCACCCGGCAGACGGTGCTGGTCTTCCGGGATATGACCGAAGAAGAAGCCATCGGACGCCTGCGGGCCTACTTCCTCGCCAACATCTCGCACGAGTTCCGCACGCCGCTCTCGGCGCTGCACGCCTCGGTCGAGCTGCTCATGGAGGAGATGGGGGCGCTCTCAAGGGCGGAGGTGTGGGAGCTGTTGAACTCGGTGCAGCGCAGCGTCGCCGGGCTGCAGGCGCTGATCGACAACCTGCTGGAGAGCAGCCGGATCGAGGCCGGGCGCTTCAGCATCCGCCGCCGCCCCAGCGACCTGAACGCGATCATCGCCGACGCCGTCCACATGACCAGGCCCTTGCTGGAGCGCCGCTGCCAGGAGCTGGCGGTGAGCGAGCCGCCCCACCCGCCGACGATCGACGCCGACCCGACCCGGCTGACACAGGTTTTGGTCAACCTGCTCTCGAATGCCAGCAAGTACAGCCCGGTGGGCGCGCCGGTCGAGCTGAGCGTGGAGGTGGAGGACGACCGGCTGCGGATGGTCGTCGCCGACCGGGGGCCGGGCATCCCGCCCGCCGAGCAGTCCAGCCTGTTCCAGCGCTTCGTGCGGCTGGACGCGCAGGACGGCACGCAGTATGGGGTGGGGCTGGGGCTGTCGGTGGTGAAGGCGATTGTCGAAGAACACGGCGGGAAGGTCGGGGTCGAGGCCCGCCCGGAGGGCGGATCGGCTTTCTGGCTGACCCTGCCTTTAGAGGGGATGGTCGTTCAGGAAACGGTCGTTCAGGAAACGGTCGTAAAGGTAACAGACGATGAAAACACTGATAGTTGACGACGACCTGGACCTGGCCGACGTGCTCTCCTTCACGCTGAGGCGGGCCGGGTTCGAGGTGATCGTGGCCCACGACGGGCAGATGGCGCTGGAACGCTGGCGGGAGGACACCCCCGACCTGATCGTGCTCGACCTGAACCTGCCCCGGCTGGATGGGCTGTCGGTCTGCCGCCAGATTCGGACGGAGGCGGACACGCCGATCATCATCCTCAGCGTGCGCGACGAGGAGGACGACATCGTGAAGGGGCTGGCGCTGGGCGCGGACGACTACATCGTCAAGCCCTTCAGCCCGCGCCAACTGGTCGCGCGGGTGGAGGCGCTGCTGCGCCGGGCGGGCATCCCGACGGTTTTCCCGGCCTCCCTGGCGGCGGGCGACCTGACGCTCGACCTCTCCCATCACGCGCTGCGGCGCGGCGAAGAAGCCCTGCCGCCGCTCACGCCGCTGGAGTGCCGCCTGATGGAAGTCCTGATCCGCAACGCCAACCAGGTGCTGCCCACCGACATGCTGATCGACCACGTGTGGGGCCCGGCGGGCGGCGACCGGGTGATGCTCAAGCAATTAGTGCGCCGATTGCGCCTGAAGGTCGAGCCGGACCCCTCCGCGCCGACCACCATCCAGACCGTGAACGGCGTCG
>JARRJX010000350.1:0-5556 GCA_037388645.1 Chloroflexota bacterium | reverse complement strand
GCCCGGCGATCCGCCAGAAAAATTGATTGCCTTGTTAAATTGTAAATGCTCACCAACCCGCGGCCAACTGTATTGAATCGACAAAAGCCAGCCCGATCGCTGGGTTGGCTCATTTGTATTGGGGATCGATTGAGGCTTTATTGCTGAGCCTGGAAGATCAATCCGTTGCCGTTCTCCGCGCTGAGCGTGAGCGTGGTGCCCTCGATCCGCCACGTGCTGACCTCTGCCAGCGTTTGCAGGTACTGGCTTTCCTGCTCCATGCCGGTCTCTCACGCCATCTCGGTTGCGGCGATCTGGCTGATCGTGATGCCTGCCCCGTCGACTTTCACCGTGCCGGTGTAGGTGTTGCAGGTGGCGTTCCCGGAGATCGCGCCGTTAGTGAACGTGGCGCTGATGCTCGTATTGGCTGCCAGCGAAGAGACCGCGTCGCCCCCGGTGACAAACGATTCCAGCGCCCATTCTGTCCCCTCCAGGCTGGCGTCAGAGGCGGGCACGATCCGCTCGAAGACCAGGTAAGCCGTATCGCCGTAAAGCTCCAGCGTCGTCCCCTCCAGGCTCCAGCCGTTGATGTCGGCCAGGGCGTCGAAGTATTCTTGCTCCTGCTCCATCGTGCCCTCGCAGAACATCTCCGTGGAGCCGATGCCGCTGAAGCTGAGGGCGTCCACCCCGATTGTGTAGTCCCCAAAGTAGTGGTTGCACGCCGAGCCTGTGATCTGGCTGCCGTCGAAGCTGGCCGTGATCGTTGAGCCTTCGACCAGGCTGTGGCCGTTCAGGCTGACCAGGTTCCAATCGCCGATCATGTCAGACCCCACCATCTGGCTGCCGGTTGCACCGTTACCGCCGGTTGCGCCGTCACCGCCGTCGGGCAGCGGTTCTGTTTGCTCGTTGCCGGTGCACGCTGCCATCATCACCCCGCCGGTGAGAGCCAGCAGCAAGACCAATCGCTTGTCGAACATGACTTGCCTCATCCCTCTCATATCCTCCTCCAACGTTTCCTGTAATTTCATTACGTCTGAGCGATGATTTTTGTTCCCCCTGTGCGGAGTAAACCGCCCTGGCAGGTCGCTGGGCGGTCGGGCTGGAAATTGGGCCTGTCCGCTCATTATAATCGGGGGCAGCGCCATTCTATAAATGGCAGCCTGTTGAGATTTAGCGGTGCAGAGAAAGGGAGCATGACGTGTTGAAACGATGGCATTTGATGGTTGTCGCGCTGGTCGGGTTGGCGTTGGCCGCCTGCGGGGGGAGCGCGCCCGCCTCGGATAGTGTCTCCGCCCCACCCCAGATCACGCTTGAGTCAGGCGGCTCGTTCGTCGAGGGCTACCTGGGCGGTTATTGCTGGGCATCGGGTGGGCAGCCTGCCATCTGTGTGGACCCGCTCCGGCCTGTGTTTGAGCAGGAGCCTGCTCATCAGGTGGGTGCGTCGATTCACCTGAAGGTGGATCAACCCCTGCCCGACAGCCTCACCCTGACCCTGAGGAGCGGCGGATTGTCTGGTAACGACGTGGTGTCGGAGAGTGTCCCGGTCGAGGGTTCGGTGGAGTGGCGTCCGGCGGTTGATCCGGGTGAATACATCCTGATCGTGGCCGGGAAGTGGCCCCAGGGCGATGCCTCCTATATGTTCAAGGTCAGCCTGCAATAAGCGCCTGTCCGTAGATCGTCGAAGCCGCGCTTCGCCCTATCCGTAAATCCGCTTCGCTCATTTCGGACAGGTTGAGGGGGCGCGGCTTCAGCCGCCGGTCGGAATCGTAGCTACCCCGTAGCTACTTGGCTGCGCGCCTCCCCTATCATTGGGTTAGGAGGTGCGCCATGCTCGATCTGCTGTCCCATCTGTCATACCTGTCGCCGATAAGGTCGCATACCTGCCCGCTCGCCGTCCCAATTCTCCACGCCGGGCGTGCCACCCGTGTGCCAGGTATGACCGCGCGCCCCACCACTCACCCCTATCCTGCCGCTGCCCCGTTCGAGTTGCATCCTCACCGCCGCGGCCCTGCCGCGCGTGCCCCTGGGCCTTACCCCCGCTCCTGACACCACGACAGCCCCCCTTAGGGGGCGTCTGGTCTCAGGGGCGGCAGGCTCAGTGGCGGGCGGTGACACCGGTACGCCGCTCCTCTCCCTCGCCCCGGAACGGGTCTTCGCCCATCGGCGCTTGTCCGGCGGATTAAAAGCGCCTATCATATCCAGCCGGATGAATACAGCAGGAATGGAGGAACCGGTGCGAAAGAAATGGAGCTTGATTCCGTTGGTGCTGGTCGCGCTGCTGGCCGCTGCCTGCGGCGGGAGCGCTTCGAGCGGCCCGCGTGAAGCAGCCGCCCCTGTGGGCGAGTTCTCGTGCAACCCGACCGGCCCTGCCGCCGCCTCGTATGACGGGCCGGAGCAGGTGATCCGTGAGGGGCGGGACTACCAGGCGACGATCACGATGGCGAACGGCGGGCAGATCGTGCTCGACCTGTTCCCGGAGGAGGCCCCGATCACGGTCAACAATTTCGTCTTTCTTGCCTGCCAGGGCTTCTACGACGGCGTGACCTTCCACCGGGTGTTGCCCGGCTTCGTTGCGCAGGGCGGTGACCCGACCGGCACGGGCACCGGCGGCCCCGGCTACACGATCGCCCACGAGGCCGACAACGGCCTCTCGTTCGACCGCCCAGGGCTGATCAGCATGGCCCACACCACGCAGCCCCACTCGACAGGCAGCCAGTTCTTCATCACCTTTGCGCCGGTGCAGCAGCTGGACCCGGACTTCACGGTCTTTGGCGAGGTGGTCGAGGGGATGGACGTGGCGCTGGCGCTCACCCCGCGCGACCCGCAGCAGAACCCCAACGCCCCTCCCGGCGACGTGATCCAATCGATCCGGGTGGTGGAGCGGTAGCCAAAGCCCCCTTCCGGGCGACGAGCGCCGGTCAGCGGTTGCGGAGCTGGTGAGCCGAGGTCGGGAAGACGGTGACGTGGTCGGGCCGGATTTTGTAAGTGACGCGTGTGATGCCCGCCGGGTCATACTCGCGGCGGCCCCGGTATTTAAGGGCGAGGTCTAGAATGTGGTCGAGCGCACCCTCCTCGGTGATCTCGACCACCTCGCCCCGAATCTGCATCCAGCGCCAGGGGTCGGCTGGATCGAAGATCAGCGCGGCGACCTGGGGGCGGGCGGTCATGTTCCGATCCTTAGCCCGCCCATGCGCCGAGTTGATCAGGATGTGCTCGCCGTCGAAGTTGAACCAGATCGGCGTGACCTGGGGCGTGCCGTCCGGCATGATGGTCGCCAGGACCAGGTAAGCCTGGGTCTCGTGGGCTAACAAATCGTGGAACGCTTCGGGAACAGCGTGCATCCGGCCTCTTCCTCACTTGTAGTATCGTCATCGTCACCCGGTCGGCCCTGCGCCCCTGAAAATCAGAAGAGGCTCAGCTGTTTGGGTTCTTCGGGCGGGAGGTCGTCCCCGGCGCTCTCATCCTCTGCCCAGCCTTCCTCGACCTGGCGGACGAACTCCGGCAGCTTCTTGAAGTCGTCCACCACCGTCTGGCGCAGGCTGCCCCGGTGCAGGGCGGCAGCAGGATGATACATCGGCACGATCAGCCGCTTCCCGACCTTGCGCGGCTGCCCGTGGATGCGGGAGATGCGCGCCGAAGGAAACCAGCGCGCCATGCTGAAACGCCCCAGCGTCACAACGACCTTGGGGTCGATCAGGGCGATCTGCCGATCCAGGTATTCCCGGCAGGCGTCGATCTCCTCCTGCTCCGGGTCACGGTTGCCCGGCGGGCGGCACTTGACCACGTTGGCGATGAACACATCTTCCCGGCTCAGGCCGATACCGGCCAATAATTCCTCTAAAAACTGACCGGCGGCCCCTACGAACGGTCGCCCGGTCTGGTCTTCGTGAAAGCCCGGCCCCTCTCCGATGAACATCAGCTTTGCATCAGACGGCCCCTCGCCGGGGACGGCCCGCTCGCGGCCCTGGTGCAGCGGGCACCGGGTGCACGCGACAACCTCACTTGCTACCTGCTCCAAACTATCGGTCATGGGTATTCCTCCTCACCCTGCGTCAGATAAGCGTTGCTTCCCGGATGAAATCCGGAAATAACCCGACATAACGAGCATCTTTCCGAGCGGATCTCACTTGAGGTTCCGTGAAAGCGCAACACCTTCTGCGAAACACTCTCGCGGGGAAGTTCGTGGTAATGAGATGAGGCCCCCATTATACCGATTAATCGGCCCGTTTTGACATGAGAATCATCCGATTCCGATCGAAAGAAGGTTTGACGCGGAACCAGATTCTGCATATAATTTTGATCCCTGGGGCGGTTAGCTCAGTTGGCCAGAGCGCGTCGTTGACATCGACGAGGTCACAAGTTCAAGTCTTGTACCGCCCACCATAAAAGGCGTGATGTGCTAAACAGCATCACGCCTTTTGCATTCAGACCTCGTGAACCGGATCAGCTTACTCGCCTACACCGGTATCCTGCCCTTCGAAAGCATCCCTACTGCTGTAATTCTGGCGTGTTGATACGGATGACCCGCACGTCGACCGGCTCGCTCTTGCCCTTCAGCTCAAGCTGGCGCTCCTCCAGCCCATCCACCTCCAGCCCTGCCGCTGTGATGGCGGCCTCACTCACCAAGATTTCGCCGGGCGCGGCCTGCGAGGCCAGGCGTGCGGCGGTGTTGACCGAGTCGCCCAGGGCGGTGATGTCGGATACCTGCTCCACCGAGCCGACCGAGCCTACATAGGCGGTGCCGGTATGCACCCCCGCCCCCACCGGAATCCAGGGGCCAGCCGGGTCGGCATGGCCGGTGGCGCGCAGCAGCTCCTGCGCGGCTTCTACCGCCACGCGGGCGTGGTCTGGGCCAGCGAAGCCCGGCACGTAGAGGCCGACGACTTCGTCGCCGATGAGCTTGTCGATCAGCGCGTTGGAGGTGATCAGCACGTCGGTGGTGGCCCGGTAAAAGCGGTTGATCATCTGCCGGAACTCGACCGTCCCGATGCGCTCAGCCAGGGCAGTAGAGCCGCGCACGTCGGCAAACAGCATCGACAGTTCGACCTCCGCGCCACCCTCGAACTGCTTGATCATGCTCACGCACGAATTGCAGAGCCGGGGGGTGAGGTCGGATTGGCGGTAGCCGAACTGCCTCAGCAGCGCGCCGCCGATCCCTCGAAAAGGCACGTTGCAGTCGCGGCAGCGAGGCTCGGAGGGAAGGAGGCTAAAAAAGTGTTTTTCGAGGAAGGCTGCCGCCCGCATGACGAAAGGAAAAGCGGACAGGTCGTATGGCTCGCCGGTGAGGAACGCGTGCCACATTCGATGTACCCAATATTCATATGACTCGGCATCGTGATCGTGGACCATCGTCAGCGCTCCTCCGGGAAGATAGAGGCGTCCATGCCAGATACAAGGCCCTGTTCGTGTGTTGCCCCCCACCTCAGGGGCGTAAGTGCGGTTTTGGCCGGTTCGGGCCTTTTCAAGGGAGCCGCACATGGGCGTTGTACCCACCACAAAATGAATGAAAATAAGGAGCAGATACCGTAGAGGTCGTTGTTTTCTCTGGTATGAAGAGAACGAGAATCCGATAGGGAG
>JARRJX010000349.1:0-5191 GCA_037388645.1 Chloroflexota bacterium | reverse complement strand
GGAACAACCACCACCGGCGATCACGATCCACCCTGCCCTCCGATGGGGCCACTGCCCCATCCAGGTCGCAATACCTACAAAGCGGCTGCTAGGCGATTTGCCTGCGCGGACCGGATGTGCTATGCTTTTGCAGGAAGCAGGTGCTCAAATAGCGCCTGAGGGCCAGCAATGGCTCCTGGCCACCCGCCCAGACAAACGTGCTGTAGATAAAGCATGGTGCCCTCAGGAGTCATTACTCATCACGGAGACGAAAGTAAACTACCCCGCCGCAAGCGGCGGGGTAGTTTACTCCCAGCCACACCCCAACAGGAGCAAAACCCCCGCAGGAGCGTGACGCTGCCCCTGTCGCCTAGCTTCTCGTGCGGCCCGCCTGCTCGCTTGCGAACGCCCGCCGTCGGCGATCACGGTCCCGACCGCCCCACCCCCTTGGGCCGCTGCCCCACCCAGGCCCTCGATGCCGCCGGCCCAACTCGGCAGCCGGCTTGCCAGCGCGGGCCGGATATGCTATGCTTTTGACGGTGCTTTGGGAGGAAATAACCATGATCACATCCAAGATTGTCACTCAGACGTGGCAGAGAATGAGCCAGGCTTCTGTAGAGCGGGCCCCGAAGTTGGTTGAGCAGATGAAAGATGAGCAGCCAGTAGCCTTGAGCTTTCTACTTCATCTAGACGATCTGCCTTTCAATCAATATGAACAAGAGTTGCTCTTCTATATCGGCCTGGTTGTTTGGCAAATTATGAAGCAAAGCGAACGACAGCTGTACAAGGTGACCGGCAAGAAGCTGAGGAAGGCAGAAGAGTTGAACGTGGAGATCCTAGAACGGCTAGCTTCCAGCGGCGAGAGCGAGTTCATAGAGTCTACCCAACTTCTCATCAGAACCCACGCCGAGCCTGAAGTGCTACGTTACATCGTTGAAGCGATAATGGAAGAAGCCGAAGAGGAACCGGGCTTTCAGGAAACGAACAAGGGATTGGCATTCATCCATCTGAAGATACTGCTAGATGCATTCGTCAGCAGCCTTGGACCACGTCCACGCTTGGTGGCCTAGAGAATTCGCGCGCAGGATTAGGCCTGGCCTAGTTGCGTAGGGCAAGGCCTTCCGTCCCCTCCCACCCTGCCAGCCAGCGCCCGCCGACCATGCCCTAAAAATCCAGGGGCCAAACGAACCCCGTATAGTACGAATTTCCCATTCACTTCTGTGTCTTCCCTGGTATAATCTGCCCGGGTGGCATAGAGGAACCGTTGAGCTGATCCCATCCACACGCGCCGGGGCTTCACAGCCCCAACGTTACCTCCCCCGGCGCTTTTCTATTCCCCATTTGGATCGAAAAGTATCTCCCGCTCATGGAAAGCCCACGCCGACTGCGACTTGGTCATCCTCACCGATCAGCCGAGTAGCAGCCTCACTCCCTCGGCTACGCACACGCCAAGGCAAGAGTGCTTGTATGATGACCTTTTTGAGTGTATCATGCCATTGAACCGCACCGGTAAAGACACCCGTGTTCAACGGGTTTTGATGGCTTCATGGCTCAAGGCAACACAAGGAGGGATGCAGATGGAATCGACATTGTCTGCGTCCCCTCGTTCGTCGAGATAATGATCGACGATCAAGAGAGAACGGCAGTGCGATTGTCGGTTGAAAAACGCTCCGTCGGCCTCGGTGAAGCGCCGCCATCCGACGCTTCGGCGGCTGAAGAAGAGACAGGTTTCGAGTTCTGATCTCAACAAAAGGTTGCCTGCTCGGCAGGGATCCCATCTCAAAGCGTGTCACGCAGATCTTGTACCCCTCCTTCGCTACCCCCCTGCTCGAAAGCGGCTGCGCCGATCTGGTGGTCACCGACCAGTCCCACCCTTGGAGCCGCCGTCTCCGGCGATCCTGTCCGTACGCGCTCTCCCGCAGGCACGCGTCCCTCGCCCACTGACGGCGGTGTGCCCCCCGTTTCGCGGCGTCTGCTGCCCGCCCGCTCGACCGGTAACAACCACTGTCACCGGCGATCACGGTCCCGCCCACCCTAACCGCCAGCGCCCACGCCAATTGCGCTTCTCCCCCCGCTATGCTATACTCATTAGCGTGGAGGGAGAGCTACGAGTAGGAATCCGCACAATAGGCCTCAGCAACTTGAACACCGTACAGCACACCGCCTGCCGCCAAAACACAGGCGGTTTCGTTTTGTGTGCAAGGGCTAGCAACCAGCGGAGAGCCAGATCGGGCAGGTTGCGCGTCTTATAAACAGATCCAGCCGACTCCTCAGCTGGTACACTATGTGTCTCGCCTCGCGCGGCTGACCCGCCGTGCCATTGGGCAGGTGAGCTCGTGCCATCAGGCCGGCCGCTTCGTGCCCGCCCGGATGGCACGAGCTATGGCACCGATTGGGAAAACAGGATCAAACATATGAACAAAGTCATCTTTCTTGTGTCAATCCTTCTTTACCCCATCATCTCTGGGCCAGTTGCAACCCTTGCCTTCATCATCATACTCAGGCTTAGGAAGCAGTGGGCGATGGTCCTCTTCTGGCTGTCACTGGTTGCCTTAAATGTCGCAGGATTCTTCTACCTGGCTCTCACATTGGGGGACTTCTTTGCCGGCCCAGGTTTCTTCGCATGTATGATCACTCCCATCTTTGCCATTGTGACAGTCCTTGTGTCACGCCTCTTGGTGCGTCGACTCCATCAAGCCATCGGTGGAGATGACAAACGTCAACGCTGGTTAACCGTCGGGACGCTGCTCATTGCATTTCTTCAAATAGCAACGGTGTTTGCACTGGCACTACTCGCACCGTGGCTATGCGAGATAGGGATTCGCAACTGCTCTGAACTCTGAACAACAGGCAAAGGAGACACGTTCGCCGCACAATCATCGTTCGCGCCCAACACGCGCTCTGCGATCCGTTTACCCGAAACTGCACACCGCGACCAAGTCGCCTATTGTGCTGGAGATGGGTAGACAAGGTTGGCGTTAATTTGAACCTTGTACAACTGTGTGTCCAAGTGGGTGCGGTGAGTGGACTCGCCAACTCCCACCCCCCAAGTGGATGGGGAGGGAGTGCTACCCTACTGCGGGAGACTGGCTATCAAACGTGGGAGTGCAAGGGGTGAAAGGGGATAAGCTGCTAGCCAAATGCGGCGACACCTCGAACAGGTGTGTCATGGCCGAATAATACGTCCGTTCTATGACAAGACCCAACAATCTAGATTTTGTGGTAGAATCACGGCTTCATCTTCCTTCTGAAAGGTAAGCCGTGATTTTCTCTCTCGTTCTCTTCGCACAACGCTGTATCAACCCTCTCTGGCAAGCCATCAAACGGTCGCTCCGCCAATGGACCAAGCCTGACAACTATTCTCTCGCCCTCAATGCTGTCCTCGATATGACCCGCTCCAAGTCACAATTGGTCCTCGAAAACGCACTCCTCCGTCAGCAACTGAGCGTGCTCCAACAGCAGATCCGGCGCCCAAAGCTTTCCTGGCGCGACCGCACCCTCATCGTCCTCTTGGCCAGCAAGTTACGCACCTGGAAGCAAGCTCTGGTCATCGTCCAACCTGACACCGTCCTGCGTTGGCACCGTGACCTGTTCCGTCGAATCTGGAAACGCAAGACCAAGTCCGACAAAAAACCAGGCAGACCGCCACTAGCTGACGAAGTCGTCGCCTTGATCAAGCAAATGGCCGAGGAAAACCGCACTTGGGGTGCGAAACGCATCCGAGGCGAACTACTCAAACTCGGACTACACGTCAGCAAGAGCGCTATCCAGAAGTACATCGCACAGGTTCGCAAATCGCTCCCCTCGAAGCAGAACTGGTCTACGTTCCTACACAACCACGCCAGCCAGATCTGGGCCTGCGACTTTCTTCAAACCTATGACATCTTCTTCCGCACCGTCTTCGTGTTCGTCATCATCGAGTTGGGCTCCCGTCGCGTCGTCCATTTCGGCGTCACCAGACACCCAACAGATCGGTGGATAGCTCAACAACTGCGCAACGCCACACCATTTGGCGAAGGACCTCGTTTCTTGATCCGAGACAACGACCGCAAATACGGTCCATCGTTCGACCGAGTCGCTGCAGGTATTGAGATGCTGAAAACACCGTACAGAGCACCAAAAGCGAATGCGATCTGCGAGAGATTTCTGGGGAGCTTGAGGCGAGAGTGCCTGAACCACTTCTTGATCTTGGGAGAAAAACATCTATATCGAGTGGTGAAGGAATACACGCAGTACTTCAACCGCGCCAGACCTCACCAGGGGATTGAGCAGCGCATCCCGTGCCGACCCGAACGGCCAGAAGCGCCGCCGGTCAGTGGCACGCTTGCATCTCGCTCGGTGCTGAATGGCCTACATCACGACTACTACTGGCGAGTGGCGCAGTCCGTCGGCCAAAGAGGCCAACCTCAAGCACTCTTTCACTGAGGCCACCCCAGGTATTTGAGAACAACCTCTGGGATTCCGACCCGGTTTCCCCATCGACCGGGCGGCTGCGCCTGCTCCAGATGCAACCTGACCATCTCACCCACCCTCTCAACACGCGATTTTCCAATCGCTTTTTGCCCCAAATCCCAAAAGCGAGTAAAATGGTTGACATCCAGTCGCGCTCAACCCAGGTTATTCATCGCCTTCGATGACTCAACAGTCTTGCCTGAAGCAAATTCAGGTTCACTGTCACGCCAGAATGGAATGGATGGATTATTCGGCCATGACAGTTGTCCGCGATCGTTTTCAGCCTGCATAGGCCCTTTGAAATTAAGGTGCGATTGCCCTAGAGCTACGGCGTTCTTGACATCACTGCGTTTCAGTCTACAATAGGGGTGAAGTATTCTCCCCACACACGTGGGGGTGTACCGAGTGGGAACGACGGAATCAACCGGATGGCATCCATTCTCCCCACACATGTGGGGGTGAACCGGGGTGGGGGTGTGCCGGAGTGCGAGCAATTCACACTTCTGCCAGTTGAATTCTCCCCACACGCGTGGGGGTGTGCCTGATCCACAGGAAAACCGGTTTGGGCTATGGTCGTTCCCCTATGCGTGTGAGGGTACCCTTCTACTCAGGACACAGGCTGCGAACCCCTGGCCCTCCCACCGGTATGAGGGCCAGGGTGCGCTCTTATTGTGGTCTTACAGCATCATTAGTAAATGACTTTATTGTCACTCCCTGTGCTATAACTCAAGCCTTTGTAAACGACTTTAGCCTCCAGTAA
>JARRJX010000348.1:0-6965 GCA_037388645.1 Chloroflexota bacterium | reverse complement strand
GAGCGGGGTGTGCTGTATGTCACCGAAAGCGAGCTGGGCCTGCTGTACGCCGTCAGACCAGGCGATAGATAAAGGGGCGGGCCTCCATGAACGTCACGCGTGTAATCCATACCGTCGACTCGCACACGGCTGGCGAGGGCACTCGATTGGTCGTCGGTGGGCTGCCCCCGATTCGGGGTGAGACGATGGCCGAGAAGCTGGCCTACGCCGAGACTCACCTGGGCTGGCTGCCCGGCTACCTGCTGCTTGAGCCGCGCGGCCACAAAGACCTGGTCGGCGCGTTGCTGACCGAGCCTTGCGATCCAAGGGCCGACCTGGGACTGATCTTCATGGACAACCACGGCTACGAGCCGATGTGCGGGCACGCGGTCATCGGTATGGCCGTCACCGCGCTGGAGACGGGTTTGGTCGAATGCAGTGAGCCGGAGACCTGGCTCACGCTCGATACAGCTGCCGGGCCAGTGCGGGTGTGTGCCCAGGTTCAGGGTGGGGGGGTAACCACCGTGTCTTTCGACAACGTCCCTTCTTTCGTCTACCGGCAAAATGTGCCGTTGACAGTCCAGGGCCTGGGCGACCTGACCGTCGACGTGGTCTACGGCGGGCTGTTCTTTGTCTTTGTCGCGGCCCACCAGGTGGGCGTCCCCCTGCTTCCGGAGAACGCCGGGCGGCTGGCCGAGATCGGCATGGCGATCTTAGGCGCGGCCAACTGGCAGATTCCCGTCCAACACCCTGACCAGCCTCACCTGAACCGCATCTTCGACGTGCGCTTATACGAGGAGCCGGGCGGCCCCGGTGCGGACAGCCGCAACGTCGTGATCCTAGGCGACCACATGGTCGACCGCTCACCCTGTGGCACCGGGACCTCCGCCGAGGCAGCGTGGCGTCACCACCAGGGGCGGTTGCCTGTCGGCGAGTCGTTCGTCACCGAGAGCCTGATCGGTACCCGCTTCACCTGCGAGATGGTCAGTGAGACCACCGTCGGCTCCGGCAGCAGCGCACTCAAGGCAATCATCCCTCGCGTAACGGGCAGTGCCACCCTCACCGGGTTTCACCAGTTTGTCTGCGATCCCCGCGATCCGTTCCCAACCGGTTTCAACCTGGGGTGGGGGCAGCGCCCGCTGGGTTGACGAGCAACTTGTTCTGATCACAATTTCTGCCCATGCCCAACCAGATAGTATAATCGGCTTTATCCAGACTGAAAACGGTATCGACTGAAGGCCCAGCTCACTATTGAAATGTACTTGGTGGCATCATTCGCAGCCACTATCGAGAAGCCGCCTGATCGGCAGTTTCGTACTCAGATTGGTTTCTTAAGACTACGGGTGACCTTTCCAGTGGTTTTCCTTCCATACTTGTTCTTAATAGAGTCTTAAGCATAACATGAGCCTGTCATAAAGTCCTTCTTTACTCTAGATTCTATACTTATTAGAGATGGGTGCCTGTTCAGAATTGATGCCCCCAAACGAAAAACTGAAAACGCGAGGAGATTAGGATGGAATTACCTGCTCAATTGTTGGCTGCTGTACCCCATATTACCTTCAGCATTTTCAACATCGCACTACCAAACCTCATAGTTGGCCTGCTCCTGGTTGTGATCTTTTTTGTCGCGGCCTGGGCCCGACTGCCCCGTTTCTTTTGATCTGAGTCGTAGGAGGAAACAGGAATGAATATTACTAAAGAAGCACAAGATTTTCTCAAGAACAACCTGACGCTCGAAGACGCCCTCCCCACCCAGATGCCAGTCTATGTGAATTCAGTGGCATATCTATTTGGTGTGTCAGCCCTTTCCGCACTGGTCCTGCTCATCCTGACCGGGACAGTGATGAGCCTATTTGGGCCGGACTGGTATCACACATCATCGGTTGGCCACTTTGTGAACTCGCTCCATTTCTGGAGCGTGCAGGCAATGTTCTCCATGATTGTCCTCCACCTCATAAGCCATTTCTTCATGGCTGCCTGGCGGGATGGCCGCTGGAAAACGTGGATGGTTGGCCTTCTGACGTTTGCCGTTTCCGTTTTTGCCGGGTTGACAGGTTTTCTCCTTCAGACAAACTGGGACTCTCAATGGATCGCTGTCCAAGCCAAGGACTTTATGAACTCGTTGGGAATAGGCGCTTTCTTCAATCCGATGAACACCGGCCAGGTGGTGACCCTGCACATTGTTGTCTTACCATTGACCATCATGGCCTTTGTAGGGCTGCATCTTTTCCTGATCCGGAGCAAAAATCCGGTCAAACCGCTGCCCATCAAGCAGGATAAGGAGGCATAAACGTGAACAAACAAACGCAAGAGTACCTGCGTGACATTCCCATGAAGCCATACGATCTACTCAAAGAAGGATTAATCGTGCTGCTGGTCATAAGTGGGGTGGTTCTGGTACTTGCCATCCTATTCGGCTCACCGGACTATCCAGCAGTGCGCAGCGTGGATGTTGCCAGTCGGCAACCGATCCTCTATCTGAAAACCAGCGCGAATATACTGGCGGGCAACAGCGATCTACAGGGCTATGGCCCGCCTTATACGCCAGACACAGCCAATGCTCAACAGGTATTTGGCATTGCCCCGGCCAACTGGTTTGGGGTTACTGATCCCATTAACCCGCCCCAGGACTTTGTTCTGGCACCTCTTAACCGCGTTGCCAAGCTGAACTCCGATGTGGCCGCAGCGCTGCAAGCCTATCAGGCCGCCTCTCCTGATCAGCAGCAGGCGTGGGTAGATGCCTATCTGGCTGCGCTGGATAAGGCAACCGTGTCCAGCGGACAGGTCCAGGTCCCAGAGGGTGACTATGGCCCGGTTGCCACGATGATGGATGGGATGCTGCAACTCGGTCAGGCCGGTTTGCTGGAAGGAACTCTGAATAGTGCTGATAATAACGTACCGTATATGCTGAACCCAACTCTATCACTGCTGTTCTTCCAGGACGATGTCGACCAGCAGGTGGCGAACTCGCTTGACATGCTGGGTGGGCAGTGGGGTATGAGCCATGAAACTGGCCCGTATCCGGGTGGCTGGTGGACTGCTCCCGCCTCCTTCCTGTATCAAATCCCACCGATGTCTAGTTCGCCCAATGCGGATCTCCAAATCGGGCTGCTCTTAGGCCTGGTATTCCTAGTCATGCTGTTTCTGCCTTTCATCCCGGTCTTGAATAAGCTGCCGCGCTGGCTCGGTGTATACAAGATCATCTGGCGGGACTGGTATCAAAAACAGCGATCCGAGTCGAAGGCATCCGGTAATCGTCCAGCCGAGCATTCCTCCGCCTCAGCTGATTAGGCTGCGCCAGCGTTTATGCTTATGCAGGACGAAAATAGACATCTGCTCTACATCTAATGTAGATTCTGGTCCAGTTTGAGTCTGAAAGCTTCTCAGGAGGGGTAGTGCCGCAGAAAGTGATGGATTATTTTTTGGGGGTCATCGGCAGAGAGGTCTAATGACTAGAATCAGCCAGGAATGAAGAGATCACAGGCTCCGCTACCCACCCTGAGATGAGCTTTTGGTTGGTAAGCGGGCTCAAACAGCCGGGAAGGGAGATAACCAGACCCTTTCCGGTAAGGGCACAAGCAGGATGTCCGCCACCGACCACTGACGACGGGTCAAACTGCAGCCATGGCTGGGGTGTGGCAACGAATGGCGACTGGGCCCACGGACGCGAACCTGAAGCGACTGATGGGCCCGTACGAGATGGTAGAAGGCCAAACCCCATTGGATGTGAAGCCAGAGATGGTGCGTCCCTCGGCCTTTTCCTACCATCACAGCTTCAATGTGTCGATCCCCAGCTCTGCATCCAGTTCCCCCATTGTTCGCAGGGTTTGCAAGGTCTCGAAGGCAGCGTCCTCATCGATCTTCTGAAGGGCAAAACCGACATGGACCAGCACAAAATCGCCCACGTTTGGATCGTCCAGGTAGGCCAGGCACGCCTCTTTGACGATGCCGCCAAAGTCGACCCTGCCCATCGGCAACCCGGCTATCTCGTAGATTTCGATCAGCTTACCCGGCACACCCAGACACATACTCTACCTCCCTGCGCTTCTCGACTTCGATCGTATCGAACTGACACTTTTTCAGAACTTATGCCCCCTGTTGTCCCTTACAGGCCTAGGCCGTCCGGCCTTCCGCGACCATCTCGATCAGGCTGTGCGTGGTCGGCACGTTGACGAACTTGATGAACTTCTCGTGGATGAGGCTGTGTTTCCGCTCGCCCGAAGCAAGCAGGTACACCGCGCTGCTGAGAGACAACCCTTCCACGTTCACAATCGCCAGCCGTCCCATCGGGAGCCGCTGCATCGCGGCCATGAGCGGCATGAACGCCAGCCCGATCCCATGCTCGACGGCGATGATCTGCGCCTGGGGGCTGTCGATCTCCATGACCACCCGCAGGCTTGAGACGTCGTAGCCCAGGCGGGCAAACTCGCTGCTGACCACCCGGCGGCAAATCGAGTGGATGTCCCGGCAGATATAGGACTCTTCAGCCAGCTCGTCGATCTGAATGCTGTCACGCTGCGCCCAGGGATGGGCAGACGACGCCACCAACACCAGGCGATCCTCGTACAAAGGGAAACTGTCAGCAGATAGTGCGCGGAAGGCTCGCTACAGCCGATGACGAGATCCCCGGTGATTTCCCCGTCGACGGTGTGCATGTGCTCCTCGATAGAGGTCACCATCTCGACGGCCTGCCGGGCCAGCGGCACCAGCGTCTGCCCGGCCTTGGTCAGCCTGATGGAGCGCCCCGTCCGCTCGAAAAGCTCGGTTTGCAGGTAGTCTTCCAGGGTCTTGATCTGGTGGCTGACGGCAGGCTGCGTGATCGCCAGGTTTTCAGCCGCCCTGGTGAAGCTCTGTGCGCGCACCGCTTCCAGAAAGACCTGGAGCGTATATACATCCAACATCTGGCTCGCCCAATTCTGGTCTGGCTCAGGGGTTAATCAAGGCCGTGGCGACGTCGACCGGCTGTACGCCCGGCGCTTCTATCCTATGGCTCTCGAAATACGCTGCCACCGCTGCCTCGACCGTCTGGCTGTCCGCCTCGACCCCCTCCAGGGCGCTTTCCAGGGCGGGCAGGCTGTCCCGCGGGAAGATGAAGAAATCGCCGGAGAGATGGACGTTATACAGACGCCCGTCGCGCTCGATGGCGGTGGCGCGGATCAGGCCGCCAGGGGCCTTGTAGACTCGCTGCACGACGCTCGTCCCTTCCGCGATACGCACGCTGTGCAGGTCGGGGCTGCGCCGATCGTTGGCCGTCAGCCAGCCCGCCGTGTTGAACTGCTCGCGCCACAGGCGGTCGGCCTCCCCGCGAAGCTCGTCGTCGATTTCGCGCGGGGTCAGCTCGACCAGCACAGGATGGTAACGCTCGACCAGCCGCCCGGACAATTCCTCGATGGTGGGGGGCGTCCCCAGCTCTCGCGTGAGGGTGGTGAGGGCTTCCTGCATCGACTTCTGCACTTTGTCCCGGAACTTCTCATCCGGCACGCGCAGGCTGCGGGCCATCATCTGGTAGTTGAAGTCGATGATGAAATTGCCGACCAGGATCATCATACCATTGATCTCCGCTGCGCCGTTGCCGGAGATTTTCCGCCCGCCCACGACGATGTCGTTGACCGGCTTGAACGCCGCATCCGCTCCGAAGTCGCGGAACGTCTCCACGACCGGGCTAAGATAGCGGCGGTAGAAGGCATCCTTCTGATAGGGCACGTCGTCGCGGTCGGCGCGCAGGACAAGCTGGTAAAAAAGCTGGCCGCGATCCAGGTAAACGGCCCCGCCGCCGACTTCGCGCCGGAAGATGGGGATACCGTGCTCGGTGAGGAAATCCACCTCGATCTCCTGGGCGGCGTCCTGGTGGTAGCCGAGGCAGACGTATGGGCTGCCCGGCTGGAGCAGGATCAACCCCTCGCGACCCAGGTAAGCCAGCGCGTGGTAGAGAAGCTGGCTGTCCAGCCAGGATACGGTGCCGAGATTGTACAGGTCCATGAAGAAGTCCCTTCTCAATTTACCCTATGTGTTTAGATGCGGATAGTGTGTTCAAGGGTGCGCGACGGGGACGCCCCAGCCCGCCAGAACGTCCAGGGTGCGCGCGGTGACATCCGGCAGGGCGGCCATCACCTCGTTGCTCAGCCCGACGCCAATCGCCAGGCTGGCAGGCTGCACGCCAATCAGGTGCAGGTAGGCGGGGAGCTTATCCCGGATCAGGGCCAGGCCCAGCACTTCGGTAAAGGTAAGCTGGTGCTGTGACAGCTTGAAGCCTCCGTAGAGCGGGATCGCGTCCTTCTCCAGCTCGACGACCGTGCCGGGTGGCTGGTTGGCGTTGACCGCGTCCAGGATCAGCAGGTGGGTGGCCTCCTCGACCAGCGGCAGCAGGTTCAGGCCCAGCGTCCCGCCGTCTTCCAGCGCGACGCCATCCACCTCGCCCAACTGCTCCTGGAGCCGCTGTATGGCGTGGACGCCCACCCCTTCGTCGGTGTTCAGCAGGTTGCCGATGCCCAGCACGAGGATGTTTGGAGTCTGCATCAAGGTGTCCTTCTGGTCGTCACCCATAAGGCGAGGTTATCACGATCGATTAGCGACATTCACGATTACCCACGATAAAGGTATGATACAATAAAGATAATAGCCATACGTGTGCCCAATAGGAGGTGTCAGCATGGCATTTGTCACTTCTCCCGTCGATGCGAACATCGTTCGCTGCAAGCACACCGGACCATTTGAGTGCGAAGATACGCGCAAGCTCGTCAAGTTCCTGAATGGCCTGGGGCGCAAAAAGCTCCTCATCGACCTCTCTGAATCCACCACTGCTGATTGCGTTCGAGAGCTTCAAGAGCTCCGCCCCTTGATGCCGAAAGCCGCTGTCTTCGGTGCCGACATCCCATCTGATGCCTTCGTCCTCCCCAAGGGTGCGACCTATTACGCCAACGAAGTCCGGTGGTTCCCAACCGAGCGAGAAGCCCTGGCCTGGCTGCGCGAGGAGGTAACGGAGCCAG
>JARRJX010000347.1:0-4744 GCA_037388645.1 Chloroflexota bacterium | reverse complement strand
TCGACGTACGGACTGCGCTACAGCACGCCGCGCGGGGTGGCAGCCTGGGCCTGCTGGGGATGGAGGAACGTGCTACGCTTGCCGGTGGACGGCTCACGATCAAGTCCGAACCTGGACAGGGCACCGATGTCCGCGCACACTTTACGCTGACCCAAGAATTGCCCGGCAACGGGGAACGATAAGGAGGAGACGTCATATGAAGCCTATTCGCGTTTTGCTCGCTGAGGATCATACGCTGGTGCGAGCGGGATTTCAGGCTCTGCTGCGGGACCTGCCAGGGATTCAGGTCATCGCCGAGGCAGGGGATGGTCGAGAGGCTTTACGCTTGGTTGAGACCCAACGGCCTGACGTGGTCTTGATGGATATCACGATGCCGGGGCTGAACGGCATCGAGGCGACAGCTCACATGGTGAGCGACTTCCCCGAAGTGGGAGTGATCATCCTCTCGATGCACGCAGATGAGGAATATGTGCTGCGGGCTTTGCACGTCGGTGCGGCTGGTTATCTGCTGAAGGATGCCGACATCGCCGAATTTCAATCTGCCATCACGAGCGTCGCCAAGGGTGAGACCTATCTTAGCCCAAGGATTTCGGGAGTCGTTGCCGACTACGTGCGCCGCGCCGGTCAAGAGCCGACCTCACTTGAGATGTTGACGCCGCGCCAGCGCGAGGTGCTGCAATTGATCGCGGAAGGGCACACAATGGCGGGGATCGGCCAGGTTCTGGGAATCAGTCAAAAGACAGTTGAAACACACCGCATGGCCTTGATGGAGCGGCTGGACATTCGGGATGTGGCGGGGCTTGTGCGCTATGCCATTCGAGTAGGTCTGGTGGCAGCGGACCGCTGAGGTAACGTTTCTGGTTCGGTTTGATCTGCCGTAATGTGCAAAACCGGTAGTGTTGCAGAATGTGGGGGATAATCGATTCTGGCTGGTGGGAAAGCCCGTAACCCCAAGAAACCTCATCTATTTCTAAAACAAATCAGCATCAAGGCCAAAATCGAACAACCGGTTTGGCGGAACGTTCACCAGGAGGAGGATGGCCTCAGTGGAGACCAGTTGCGCCTGGGCGCGCTGTTTCAGGGCAGTTTATCCGCACTACCAAGTCTGGATCCTAGCTACCATCCCTGATGGGTCAACTTTTGAATACCGAATTATCCGTCACTTTTCGATGAAGTGCCCAGCGTACACTACCGCCCCCGTCTGAAAAGACGGGGGCGTGTTATCTTTAAGCTAGATTAACGGATTCCTTCCTCAATAAGAGGCTCGATATCGGCGATGTTGTCCGGTGTAACTGTGCCGACACCGGTGTCGATGTGCAAGCCAGGGATCAAGTAATTCTTCGTCAACCAGATTTGCTGAACCGGGAAGTACCCTTGCAGGTACAGCACCTGATCGAAGCTGGCGCTGATGTAGCCACTCTTGATGCCATCAATGGTTGCCGGTGAAAGGTCGATGCCGCCGACGATGATGTCACCAGGCCCCTTGCCAGCCGCCTCAAGCACCTGGGGCAGGATCGCTGTAATGTTACCGTGTTGGGTTCCTATAGCTTTGAGGTTAGGGTGGCTCTCGATGTAGGCAGTCAGAATCGGGATTGCCAGGGATGCATCCTGGTCCACGTCATTCGTAACGTCGAGCTGCTCCACCGTAAGTCCTTCGTCTTCGAGCGCGTCCATGATGCCCTGCGGGCTCAGGCTTCTGCCTTCCTGGTGCCAGATATCATAGACAAGCGCCTCGTCACCTGGCTCCAGACCTGCCGCGATCATCGCCGTGCCGGTCAGATAACCGCCGGTGTAGAGATTGGCTCCCGCATAGCCGAAGCCCTTCGTCTGATACTGGGCCTCGATGTTGGGAAGCGGGTTGTTACCGCTCGTGACGATGATGCCCAACTCTTCGGCCTGATCAACGAGGGGCGCCATCGCATCTTCGCCAGGGTGCCCCATGATCACGATGCCATCCGGCTCAGCAGCGATGGCTTCTTTGAATTGATCGATCATCGTCTGCGGGTCCCAGCCGGAGTACTGCTCGATCAGCGTGATGCCGAGCGCTTCGGCAGCAGCCCTTGCTCCATTCGTCCGAGCCAGCGTCGAGGGGTCTCCCTGCTGTCCGCCCATCTGCATGTAGACAACCAGCTCCTCACCCTCTGCGGCAGGCTCTTCGGCAGCTTCTTCTTCAGCCGCCATAGCCGCCTGGGCTTCTTCGAGCGCGGACTGTGCGTCTGCCAGTTGGGCTTCCAGCTTGGCAACGTCCTCATCACTGGCATTACCGGCAGCTTGGGCATCCTCGAGTGCGGACTGAGCGGCATCAAGCTGCGACTGAAGGTCGGCCACTGCCGTGTCGTTGGCTGGCGAGCTACAAGCAACCAGCAGAACAACCACTCCTACAATAGCCAACATAGCAAATAATCGGCGTTTCATTTTGTTTCTCCTTATGTGGAATGAACCTGAGCTTCCCCTGTTCCGGCTGTAGATCGTTACGGTACCCTTTTCAATCGACAATAATGCTCCTCTCCTTTCTGGAGTTTTCCTCCTCCATTCAGCAGACGCGGTCATTCCAATGTCGGATCATTCTTCGCCAGGGCGTTTTCTCCGATACCCAATCGACGCAAGCCTGTCCAGCGGCGGACAGTGTCAAACAACCTGCCCAGGCGTCCATCTCCAAGCACGACGTTAAGGGCCACAGCGGTAGCCATGATGAACCCCATTACCGACTGAACCCAATAGCTGGTGATCCCGGTTGCAACCACCCCGGCCTGAAGCGAACCGATGATATACGAACCCCACAGCGTGCCAATGACGCTGCCCAGGCCGCCAGAAATCAGAGTCCCGCCGATGAAAACGGCAGCCATCACCGGCAGCAAGAACCCCTGGCCTTGAGTGGGAAAGAAGACATTGATCTCGATGGTGAGCAGCAGCCCGGCGAAACCCGCTATCATACCCATAATGGTAAAGAGCTTGATCCGGGTCGCTTCCACGTTGATCCCCATGACTTGGGCGACCTCCGGATTGTCGCCAATGAACATGAGGGCCTCGCCGAACTTGTGTCGATTCAGAATGAACCAGAGGAAAACGGTTAACCCCAATGCCCAGATCGACTGGGCCGGGATAACCCCCAATATCCTGACGGTAAAGATGTCATGAACGAGGGTGTCTTCCACCGCCAACAGATTCAATTGCAGGCCACCCGCAAGCAGAATCGTGACGCCATACCAGAAGAACTGGGCCGCTAACGTCGCCATGATCGAGGGCACACCAATCTTTGCGACGAGCAAGCCATTGACGTATCCAACCAGAGCGCCAACGGCGAGGGCCAGGACAACGCCAGCCCAGGTAGCCCAGGCTGCGTCGTAGTTCTTGAAGACCCAGGCGAAGGCGAAGCCGGAAAGCGCTACGATTGCGGGAAAGCTCAGATCGATCTCCCCTGCGGTGATCACGAGAGTCAGCCCCAGACCAAGGACAAGCGGAGGGGGGACAATCTGCAAGAAGGACATATAGATCAAGGGTCTTGTAAAGACAGATGGTGCGGTGATAATGAACACACCCAGCATGAGGAGCATCACCCCCAGCACCGGCAGACCTTCAATTCCCGCCAGGATTGCAAGTACGGACCTTCGTTGTTTCATGGCTATGCCTCGTCTTTATCTTTCATGCCGTGAGAATACTCAAGCAAGAAATTGTCCAGGTCTTTCAGGTTGGTATCTTTCTTCAGGATGTTGGCGACAATCTCCCCACGGTCGATGATGACAAAGCGATCGGATATCTCGTAGACATCGTGGATATTATGGGAAATATAGAGACAGGACTTACCTCCCTCCTTGATTTTGTTCACAAAGTTAAGGACTTTGTGCACTTCCTTCAGGGAAAGGGCAACCGTCGGCTCGTCCAGGAGGATGAGCTCAGCCTGGAAGTGCATTGCCCGGCCAATAGCCACGCCCTGGCGCTCGCCGCCGGAAAGTTTGCTGACCTTCGAGTCAACCGTGATCCCTTTTCCGCGAAATCCAATCGTATTGATCATGATCTCGTTGGCGATCTCTTTTTCTTTTTTGACGTTGATAAAACCGAATGGCAGCGCGATCTCGCGTCCGATGAAGAAGTTCCGCCACAGGACTTGTTTCTCGCCAAGCGACCGATCTTGATAAACGGTTTCAATCCCGCGCTCATGGGCTTTTTTGACGTTGTACTTTCGAAAATCCACTTTGCGACCGGCGATGTAGAGTTCCCCTCTTGTCGGCGGAAACACCCCTGTGATGATTTTCACGATGGTCGATTTGCCCGCACCGTTGTCTCCAATCAGCCCAACGATCTCGTTGGCACCGACTTCGAAACTAACATTCTTAAGCGCACACACCGCGCCAAAATACTTATCGACATTTATCATTTGAAGCGCATAGGAGTGACCAGAATCTTCACCCATAAAGAAACCTCCTTGCTAAGGGCGAGAACGAAGTGTCTTTTTACAAGTACCTCCACGCCAACTTGTGGTGAATCGGTTTGATAAAAATATGTAGCCTTATTCCAGCTACATCCCAGATCGCCCCCATAATTTATGGCATCTCGCGTGTATATCTGTGGGCTTTTTAGTTTCTATATATAGGTAAGGAAATCAAACCGAAGAAGTGGACGAGTTAAGCAATTTCCACAAGGCAGATTGTGGTGATGATGCCTATTGGCATCGTATTACAGAGGCCGGTCAGACTCAATAGTCTAAGCGCAGAATATGTGCAGTGCATATGCATGGACAGTGCAG